>JANMSB010000009.1:0-5711 GCA_031388915.1 Pseudomonadota bacterium
CGATGCGGATAAAAAATACGATGAAGTCACGCGCGAGGTTGGCGTGGTGCGTGACTCGCTGGGCACGGCCACGGCGGCCGTTATCACGGTACGCAAGTGGAGCCCGGCCTATGTAAACATCGTGCAGTTTGCCTTGGTGTCGCAGGATGCGCCTTATAGCGAATTGGAAGACACGGCGCGCGATCTCGTCGATGTGCTCAAGACGGTGCAAGGCGTGCGCACTGCGGAGATGTGGGCATTTCCCAAACGCGAATTACGTGTGGCGCTCAACTTGGCGCGCATGGCGGAATTAAAAATCACGCCGACGCAGGTGATGAATGCGTTGCAAAGCGAAAATGCGGCAATCCCGGCCGGGTTCATCGATCTAGGCGCGCGCAGTTTCAGCTTGAAGGCATCGGATAGCTACAACTCGGTGGAAGACGTGCGTGAAACGGTGGTGGCGGTCAGCAAGGGGCAGGCCACCTTGGTGAAAGATGTGGCCGAGGTGCGCTGGGATAATGCGCCACTGAGCTACATCGGTCGTTACAACGGCCAGCGTGCCGTATTCGTCACCGCGCAGCAGCAGGACCACCAGAACATTCTGAAAACCAATGAGCGCATTGCCGCTGCGGTAGAGCGGTTCAGGCAGAAAGATGTGCCGGCGCGCATTCGCCTGGAGTGGGGCTTTAAGCAGGCCGATAACGTTTCGCATCGTTTGAATAATTTGTATCGCGACTTCGGCATCGCCGTGGCGCTGGTGATGGTGACGCTGCTGCCGTTGGGCTTGCGCGCAGCGGGCATTGTGATGATTGCCGTGCCGCTATCGCTGGCGTTCGGCTTAACTGTGTTGTACTTCGTCGGCTATTCGCTGAACCAGATATCCATCGCCGGCTTCGTGGTGTCCCTGGGTTTGCTGGTGGATGATTCCATTGTGGTGGTGGAAAACATCACTCGGCATTTGCGCCAGGGACACTCGCGCACCCAGGCAGCGTTGCTGGCCACCAAACAAATTTTCGAAGCCATTCTCGGTTGCACCGCCACACTGTTGTTCGCGTTCCTGCCATTGCTGTTGCTACCGGGCGATGCGGGCAAATTTATCCGGGTGTTGCCCACCTCGATTATTGCCACGGTGCTGGGCTCGTTGATTGTTGCGCTGTTTGTCATTCCGTTTCTGGCCAGTCGCTTGCTCAAGCAGGAAGGACCTTCCGAGGGCAGTGTCTTATTGCAGAAAGTGATGGCGGTAATTCACCGCTACTACCAGCCGGCGTTGCGCGCTTCGCTGGCGCGTCCCAAAGTCACGGCGGTGGCGGCGATCGGTGGTTCGTTGTTGTTGTCGGTGTTGATTATTCCCATCCTCGGTTCCAGCTTGTTCCCCAAGGCAGATACGCCGCGTTTTCTAATCAACATTTCCACGCCCAACGGCAGCAGCTTCGCCGAAACTCACAAGGCCTTGGACTTTGTCGAAGCCAGGCTCAAGCAGCTTCCGGAAGTGAAAAGCTATTTTTCCAATTTGGGTCACGGCAACCCGCAGATCTACTACAACCACATCCCCACCGAAGATGCGGCGAACTACGCCGAAATTTATGTGCAGCTTAAGGAGTACGACGCGCGCACCACGCCACTCATGCTGGATGCCTTGCGCGATCAATTGGACGTGTATGTCAACGCACGCATTTACGTGCGCGAATTCACCAATGGTATTCCCATCTCCGCGCCGGTGTCGGTGCGTGTGATGGGCTCGGACCTGGCGGTGTTGCAGAAGCTGAGCCATCAAATCGAAGCCTTGGTTGCGGCCACGCCGGGCACGCGCGATGTCAAGAACTCCATGCGTGTGGCGCGCACCAATTTGCGGTTGCGTGTGGATTCAGCCAAGGCCAATTTGCTGGGCGTGCCCACGGTTGAATTTGATCGCGCCGTGCGCCTCGCCGTCAGCGGCATTTCAGCCGGCAAGTTTCGCGATGCCGAAGGCGAGCAGTACGACATCATGTTGCGCGCGCCGGTGGGCGAGCGCGCTACCTTGGATACCTTGCAACAGGCGCGTGTATCGACAGTCACCGGGCAAAGTCTGCCGCTGTCGCAACTGGCCAGTTTGCAGTTTGAAACTGCCCCCATCTTGATTCAGCGTTTCAGCCGCCAGCGCGCCGTGGTCATCGACGCCAGTGCAGAGCGTGATCAGAATGTTGCCAAGCTCACTGCCGCAGTGGTGCAGAAATTGGATCGGTTCGATTGGCCAGCAGGTTATCGCTATGAATTGGGTGGCGAGGCGGCTTCTAGCGCTGAAAGTTTCTCGGGCATTGGCACTGCGATCATTGTTGCGGTGTTCGGCATTTTCGCCATCCTGGTGTTGGAGTTTGGCAGCTTCAAGAGCACGCTTATCGTGCTGACGGTGGTGCCGCTGGGTGTACTCGGTGGCTTATTGATGTTGCTGGTGACCGGTAATGACATTTCGTTTACCGCCAGTATTGGTTTCATTGGTCTGATCGGCATCGAAATCAAAAACTCCATTCTGTTGGTGGATTTCACCAATCAATTGCGGCGCGAAGGTGTGCCGCTGGATGAGGCGATTGAACGCGCTGGCGAAGTGCGCTTCCTGCCGATTCTCTTAACATCGGCGACCGCCATCGGCGGCTTGATGCCGCTGGCGCTGGAAAACACCGGTCTGTATTCGCCGCTGGCCTGGGTGATCATCGGCGGATTGATTACCTCGACGTTGTTGGCGCGGCTGGTGACGCCGGTGATGTATAAGTTGTTGGCGCCGACCATTGAAGAGAATGGGTAATGTGCGGCGTTTTAAGGAACCTCTGATCAATTGTCATTTCGACCGCAGGGAGAAATCTTTCTTCGCTTGAATATTTTTAGTATCAAACACATGCAAGATTTCTCCCGTTGGTCGAAATGACAAATACCCAATTGATCAGAGGCTCCTTAACGCCGCAATGAGCCCTTCAGCAGGCTCTTAGCCTGCTTGTGTCGAACGCAGTAAACGCAGGCGCGTGGTTTCGCTGTGATCGCGGCGTGGCTCGGGCATCGTACCTGTGGGTTGCTGGGTGCCTTGACGAGCGGCCAGCCAGACTTCCAGTTGTTGTGCCGATACCGGCTTGCTGATGAAGTAACCCTGTGCCTGATCGCAGCCTAACTCGCGCAGCAGTTGCAAACTTTGTTCGTCTTCCACGCCTTCAGCGACCACCTTCAGGCCCAGGCTATGACCCAGTTCGATGGTGGAACGCACAATGGTCGAGGTGTGCTCGTCGGTAGCGATATGTGTGACGAAGGAGCGATCAATCTTCAACTCATCCACCGGCAGTTGCACGATGTAGCTTAGCGACGAGTAGCCGGTGCCGTAGTCGTCGATGGATAGATGAATGCCCAAATCGCTTAAGCGCTGTAATACTTTTTGTGCATAGGCTGGATCTTCCATGAAGCCACTTTCGGTGATTTCCAGGCACAGCAGATCAGCCGGCACGTCGTGTTTTCTCATTAACTCAGCGATCAGTTCCGGTAGCTCGCGGTTCATTAAGTCGCGCGCTGAGATATTCACGGAGACCCGCAACGGCATGCCGGCGGCACGCCATACCCCGCATTGTCGCAGCGATTCGCTCAGCACCCAACGGGTCAGTATTTTGATGTAGCCGGTATGTTCGGCAAACGGGATGAACATGGCCGGTGCGATGAAGCCGCGAGTAGGGTGATCCCAGCGCAGCAAGGCTTCCACCGCGCCGACACTGGAATTGAGCAACGATACCTTCGGCTGATAGAACACCTTGAGCTCGTCATGTTCCACCGCGTGGCGTAGTTCGCCCAGCAACGACAGGTGCTCTTGCTGGTGCGTGTCGTATTCCGGATCGTAAATGGCAAAGCCGGTTTTGTTGCGTTTGGCAACGTACATGGCGATATCGGCGTTGCGTAACAGCGTGCCGGCGTCGGCGCCGTGTTCCGGGTAGTGCGCAATGCCGATGCTGGTGCCCACATCCAGAGGTTGATCTTCATAAGTGATGGGCTGTTCTAACGCACGCACAATTTTATTCGCTACGCGCGTGGCCTGATCGCTGTTACCCGTGGTGAGCAATATCGCAAATTCATCGCCGCCCAGTCGTGCAATGGTGTCAGAGCTGCGCAGTGCCTCTTGCAGGCGTCCGGCCACTTCGCGCAGTACGTGATCGCCCACGCCGTGTCCCAGCGTGTCGTTTACGTATTTGAATCGATCCAGGTCCGTCATCAAGATGGTGACCGATTGGCCGCTGCGTTGTGCAGTGACGATGGCTTGTTGTAGACGGTCGTTGAACAGTGCGCGATTGGGTAGTCCGGTCAGCGTGTCCTGATAGGCCAGCCGCAGGATTTCCTGCTCGCGTTCGGCAATGCCGGTGCGCATCTTGTCGAGGCTCTGCGCCAGCGCGCCGACTTCATCGTGGCGCTTCACCTGGACACTGCCGGCATAGTCGCCTTTTTCGATGCGCTTGGCCGCGCTGACCAATTGACTTAGAGGTTTGGTGATGCCCATGGCGATGGCGGCACTGAACAGAATTGACACCACCAAGCCGGCTAGGCCGAGTAGTAACAGTGTGTCTTGCAGGTTGGTAAATGCCGCAAAGGCTTTGCTGAGCGAACGTTGCAGTACGGCGATGATGGTGACGCCGCTGTGCTGTTCCAGTTTGAAGATGCGTACGCGCTGCGCATCGGTTTGAGTATCCAATTGATGCAGTTGCAGGGCATCTGGCAAGCGCGGTAATTGTTTGGCGAGCAGTTCCTTGTCATTCTCCGCCAACGTTGACGCAAGTGGCCGCCACTGACCTGAGGCGTTATCCGCTTCCAGGAACGATACTTCGAGCGTCGTTAATTCTTGTAGGGTTTTTGCCAGTGCATCGTCGACCACGAAGCCCATCGATACCCAGGCAATGGGAATGGGCGCTAGCACCGGCACTATCACGATTTGGTAGGCGCGGCCGTTGATCACTTCGATTGATGACGCATTGCCTTGCTTGGCCGCCAGTTCCACTAGATTGCCGAGCGCGTAAGGCTGTGCGGCTTGCTGCGGGTTTAAGGTGTCGGCCAGTACATGCTTGTCCAGCGATATCAGTGACATCACATCCGCGCCGATGCGCGAACCATGATTGTCCAGTGCCGACAGAATAGTGTCGACATCGCGACTGGCGATGGCTTCGCGAAAGCCGAAGTCGGCGGCCAATACGCGCGCCGCCAGTGTCAGGCGTTCGCGGTTCTGCGCCAGCAATTGTTCGAACACCCGTTGCCCCACCACAAACTCTTCGTCGGTTTTATTCTTGGCGTTGTGGATGTTGGCGTTATTGACCAGCACCAGCGCGGCAATTTGCACCGCTGCCAGCAGCGCCACGAAAAATACAATGATCCGAGTGCGAAGGTGCCGGAAGCGCATGTCAGCGGCCTGGCACGGCGTGCTGCGCGTGCGCGCCGCCGACCGGTGCGGCATCCAGCACGAAGGTTTTGTTGATCTTGTCGCTCAGGCTGAGCGGGGTGTTGTCAGCTTCGCGGCGCTGTCCGGGATGCCACAGGGCAATCTCGTAGTCGCCATCGGGTGCCGTGATGCTGGCTTCGCCGTTGCTATTGGTTTTAGCAAACCACGGCGTATCGACCACCAACACCCAGGCCACCATTTGATCGTGGATGTTGCAGCCCAGCACCACCGGACCGGGTTTATCGAATATCACCGGATTGGCCGGCTTTCCGGAATACAACTTGAGGTTGAAAATTTTGGCGGG
>JANMSB010000186.1:0-3756 GCA_031388915.1 Pseudomonadota bacterium
CTACGCCAGCGAAACGCGGTTTTGAAAGCCAGGCAGGGTGTATCAGCGCTGCGAATCTGGGACCAAGAGATCATTGAACAGGGAGCCCAAGTCGCCGCGTTTCGTGATCAATACATTGCCGATCTCAAGCCATTCATTAACAAAGTGGGTCAGCGGTTATTGGGTTTTTCCCTGAATGTGGAGCATCAGCGAGGTTGGAAGCGTCACATGGATCTCGAAGCAGCAATGGCGGACGCCTTGGCGCGAGATCAGCTTCGCGGCGCCACCAGTGTCGGACCGCATCGCGCTGATTTGATCGTAACGGCTGATGACGTACCAGTTAAAGATCGAATTTCTCGTGGTCAGCAAAAGATGCTGGCTTGTACGCTGTTGCTTGCACAGCAAGCGCATAGAGAGGCAATTGGGGCGCCTCCGGCATGCTTGTTATTGGATGATCCTGCTGCGGAGCTGGATGTGGATAACCTGGGGAAGTTACTGGCGGAAGTAGCCACTATCCCTGCCCAGTTGGTGGTTACGGCGTTAAGCACCGACATACTCAATTTCTTTCCTGGGGCCCGCTTGTTTCACGTGGAACACGGCGTGGTGCAACCGATGGCATAATGCCGGGACTTACAAAAATGGATAACCGCATGAGCGACATACCTCCGAACGAAAACGTCTACGACTCAAGCAAAATCAAAGTCTTAAAGGGCTTGGATGCTGTGCGCAAACGTCCTGGTATGTACATCGGCGATACCGATGATGGCAGCGGTTTGCATCATATGGTATTCGAGGTAGTCGACAATTCGATTGACGAAGCACTGGCCGGGCACTGCACCAAAGTCACCGTCACCATTCATGCTGATCAGTCCGTCACCGTATCGGACGACGGCCGTGGAATTCCTGTGGATATCATGCCGGAGGAAGGACGATCGGCAGCCGAAGTCATCATGACGGTGCTCCACGCAGGGGGGAAGTTCGACGATTCCTCCTACAAGGTTTCCGGGGGGTTGCATGGCGTAGGCGTGTCTGTAGTCAACGCCCTGTCTGAGGACCTGACGCTAACCATTCATCGCGATCAAAAAATGTATCAGCAGGAATACCGAATGGGTAATCCCCAGGCACCCCTGGCGATGGTGGGACCGACGGACAAACGCGGCACGACAGTTCGTTTCAAGCCCAGTTCGGAAATTTTTACTCACATCGAATTCGTTTACGACGTGCTTGCCAAGCGTCTTCGCGAATTGTCTTTCCTCAATTCCGGCGTACGCATCGCGCTGATAGACGAACGTGACGACAAGCGCGACGAATTCATGGCTGAGGGCGGAATTCGAGAATTTGTGCGGCATTTGAACCGGACCAAGACGCCCATTCACCAGAACATGGTGTATTTCCGAACCGATCAGGGACCGATTTCCGTCGAACTGGCAGTGCAGTGGAATGACTCCTACCAGGAGAACATGTATTGCTACACCAACAATATTCCCCAGAAGGATGGCGGCACCCATTTGGCCGGCTTCCGTGCGGCGCTGACGCGTACCCTCAATGGCTACATCGAGCGCGAGTTCTCGGCGAAGGAAAAACTGGCGACCACTGGTGAAGATGCCCGCGAAGGCTTAACCGCAATTCTTTCCGTAAAGATGCCCGATCCCAAGTTCTCCTCACAAACCAAGGACAAACTGGTTTCGTCGGAGATCAAATCCATCGTCGAACAGTCTGTTAGCGAGAAACTTGAAGAGTTCTTGCTGGAAAATCCACCAAACGCGAAGGCAATTGCTGAGAAAGTCGTCGATGCTGCTCGCGCTCGGGAAGCTGCCCGCAAGGCCCGAGAGATGACCCGCCGCAAAGGCGCCCTCGATATTGCCGGTCTGCCCGGCAAGTTGGCAGACTGCCAGGAAAAGGATCCTGCGCTATCCGAAATGTTCCTGGTGGAGGGCGATTCCGCAGGCGGTTCGGCCAAGCAGGGTCGTGATCGTCGCACCCAAGCCATCCTGCCGCTGAAGGGCAAAATCCTGAATGTTGAAAAAGCCCGGTTCGACAAGATGCTGTCGTCCGTCGAGGTGGGCACGTTGATTACCGCGTTGGGCTGCGGCATCGGCGCGGACGACTTCGATGTAGCCAAGTTGCGCTATCACCGCATCATCATCATGACTGACGCGGACGTGGACGGATCCCACATTCGCACCCTGCTGCTGACGTTCTTCTACCGACAGATGCCACAGCTGATCGAGCGAGGCCACATCTACATTGCGCAGCCGCCGCTCTACAAGGTCAAGAAGGGCAAGTCGGAAACCTACGTCAAAGACGACAATGAACTGAACGATCTACTGCTTAAATCCGCAACCGAAGGCGCGTCGCTATGCGCAAGCAGCGAGGCAGCGCTGTTATCCGGAAATGCCCTCGACGCCTTAATGCGTCTGTGGAACGAAGTGCAGGGCATTATCCGACGTTCATCGCGCCGCTATGACCAACGCGTGCTCGAGCAAATGTTGTATCTGCCCGAAGTCACGCTGGCACTGCACGACGATTCAACGTGGCTGAGTAACTGGGCGCAACAGCTGGAGCGACAACTCAATGCAGTCGACGAAGCGGTGCGTCGGTACCAGGTGCGCGCCGAACTTCAGGAGTCGCACGCCGGCCTGTTGGTCACGCGTATCGAACACGGCGTCAACAACGACAAACATATCCATCGCGAGTTTTTTGCATCGGCTGAATACCGGCGTATCGCCGAACTAGGTCGAACCTTGATGGGCCTGATCGGCGCTGGCGCTTACGTCAGCAAGGGCGAGGCCCGCCAGGAAATCACCTCATTCAAACAAGCCATGACCTGGTTACTGGATCAGGCGCGCCGTGGCCAGGCGATTCAACGTTATAAAGGTTTGGGAGAAATGAACCCCGAGCAGTTATGGGATACCACCATTAATCCGGCCACCCGCCGTTTGATTCAAGTGCGTATTGAAGATGCACAGGGAGCCAATGACATTTTCTCGACACTCATGGGTGATCAAGTTGAACCCAGACGCGAGTTCATCGAACGCAACGCACTGACGGTGACCAATCTCGATATATAGGTTGTTCTTATGTTGTCGGTCGTCAGATAACTTGAAACTTTTGTCAGATAATGTGAAATCCAGGCGCAGAAATAATGAAATTATTTGCGCGTGGGTTATCGCGCGCTGCTAAAACGGCGCTTATCGGGACGTCATGCCCGCGATGGCGTTGATTCGATCCAGTGGGCTGCGTAAGTTCCGTGTGGCCACAAGGAAGCGCGTATAGATCCTCGCGGTTTTCAGGGTGCTATGACCATTTGCGAATGCAGAACTCGCACTATGCGCCGGTGGCGAACTTCTTGAATCCTGTGCTCTAGAGAATTGGTTTCTGGCGGTTCTTGGAACGCTCAGTTGAATACTTCCTTGGTATCAAGCCTCGCCGGTTCCAACCAATAAAGTCGGGCGGCGACGAATAGAAACTTGGGTTCTAATTTAAGCCGGGCTTGCCCGGCTTTTTCAGATCACACTGACTAGCGAACGTCCATTCTCGCGCTGCGCGGCACACCGCACCTTCGTAAAGAGCTCAATGACTTTTGCGTTTGATTCGAAGTGCTGAGTTGGTGTCAGTGTGGAAAAAGATTCCACGCCACCAAACGCCATGGGGATCAGCAGTTGATCAGCCAAGTGGCTTCCCACGGCAGCGTTGGAAGACAAATATTCCTTCGCCTCTGCAACCGCTCGCTTCGCTACAGTCTCAGCGCTCACGCCTTTCTCACCTACGCCCGTG
>JANMSB010000196.1:0-9855 GCA_031388915.1 Pseudomonadota bacterium
ACGTAATGCAGTCAATGAATTGGCTACTCTGTCACGTTGACAACGCCTTCAGGGCGCGCCTCATTTAACCTAGTCAGCTTGTTGTCACAATGGCTCATGCACCGTCGTTAATGCAGCAGTAACAGACTCAGTGTTCGCGCATGACGCCGGTTTATTGGTGCATGAATTTGATGGATTAGACGAAGGCGTTGTTTGCGAATAGTCATTCCCTTATATGGTAATTGTTGTTTAAGGGAATACCGTAGCTTAAAACGGCTTGTTTATAAGGCTTTTGCTGAAAATACGCATGAAGCAATTAAAAGAGCCTTGTATGTTGATGATTCGTCTTGCAAGTGACGTGTCAAAATTGCGACGCTTGGGTACCGCACAGTGCGCAACGCAATTTCATATAACAGCAAGACGCATATGGCTTCGGTGATTGACCGAGCTAGGGCAGACGGGAAGTACTAACAAATGAACTCAGCACAACAAGCCGTCGTGTATGACTGTGATGCCGAACGAGCATCGCAAGTCTCGCTATTGTTGCAACAGTTGGGTTACCAGCCCATGGTCATCGATCACTCCGCGGTGGTGCGCACCGTGTTGCAGGCATCAGCCGGCGAACAAGTGTTGTTGATCGGCGATGTATCCGACGCACCGGATTGGTCGGAGCTGGGGGCGGTGCTGCGCGGTCCACTGTGCGATGTTCAAGTCATTAGCTATGGCTCACCCTATGTGGCCAACGAACTCGGCGCGGTCACCGGCGCCCAACGTGTGCTGCGGCTACGGTACCCATTCGATACCGATAGCTTGGCGATAACCCTGCGTGTGCCCTTGGTACAGAGCGAACAGGATACCGGGCACGTGTCCATGCCCACCGGCACTTCGCCGGCCGTTAAAGAAGTGAATCGTTTGATCAAACAGGTGGCCGCGCATGGTTCCAGCGTGTTGATCCTGGGTGAATCGGGCACCGGCAAGGAATTAGTGGCGCGCGCGATTCACGATGCCAGTCCGCGCCGGCAACGGCCGTTTGTGGCGATCAATTGCGGCGCCATTCCCTCCGAATTGCTGGAAAGCGAATTGTTCGGCCACGAAAAAGGCGCGTTTACCGGCGCCGTTACGGCCCGTAAAGGACGCTTTGAGATTGCCGAGGGCGGCACCTTGTTTCTCGATGAGATCGGCGACATGAGCATGACCATGCAGGTCAAGCTGTTGCGGGTGTTGCAAGAGCGCGTGTTTGAGCGTGTGGGCAGTCACTCGCCGATTCGTTGCAACGTACGCATTGTTGCCGCGACGCATCGCAACCTTGAAGAAGCCATTGCCAAGGGCGGCTTTCGCGAAGACCTGTTCTATCGCTTGAATGTGTTTCCTATCGAGATGCCGCCGCTGCGCGCGCGCGTCGAAGACCTGCCGATGTTGGTACGCGACTTTGCAGCCTTAAATGTGGCCAGTGGTCGCGTGCGTATTCAGTTGCAGCCGCAGGTTGTGCAGGCGCTGATGACTTATAACTGGCCGGGTAACGTGCGCGAGCTGGCGAATCTGATCGAGCGCTTGTCGATTCTATGTCCGCAGGGTCGGGTTGACGTCGGCGATTTGCCGGCACGGTATCGCCCCATAGGCTGGGCCCAGCATCCAGATCCGCATCAAGACGATCAATTAATTTTCGGTTCGTTGCAACTGCAAGGTGCGGATGATGAGTCCACAGCGCAGACAATGATGAATGCCGTCGCAGACGATGCCTCCGAGGGCGTGTTGGCGGACGAGCAGGCGTTACTGGTGATGAGCGGCGACAGCGACGCCAGTCAGTTGGCCGAATTGCCCACGCACGGCCTGGACCTGCGTTCTCATCTATATGACATCGAACGCGCCTTGATTCGTCAGGCCATGGACCGCGCCGGCGGCACCGTGGCGCACGCTGCGCGTCTGTTGCAGTTGCGCCGTACTACCTTGGTAGAAAAGCTGCGCAAGTTCGAAATGATCGACGAACGCATGGCGTCGGAAGTTTGACGCACTTATGGTTGTGGACCCCCAGGATACACAAGCGCTGTAGGCCGTAGGTCCAGAGCCAACCATTGCGACGGCAGATCTTTGCCGCTCACCGGCCCACGGCTCGTCGCCCACGGCCCATAACCTTCTCCCAAATGTGATCTGTCCCCCAATTCCCTGGCAAGGAATAGCCGGGTGGCAAGCAGGTACCTAGTGCAGGGCATGGAACTTGCTCCTAGTACTCGTAACGTCAACAGCCCGGCCTAACAACCAGCGGGCGGCGCGCTTTACGAAAACTACGTGGCGAGAACTACATGGCTACCGAGCAACAAGAATTGAACGATGTCCTGCACAGTGCCGAGCTTCATGCCGCAGCGCAGGCTGAGCAGTTTGCCGAGACGCCGGTGACTGCCGGCGCCAAGTGGCAGCGGCAGTACAACGACCTGGTCGCCTGCGCCGAGGCGTCGCGACGCATGGTGGACTTGGCGCGTCGTGTGGCGGCCAGCGAATGCACGGTGTTGATCAGCGGTGAGTCGGGCACCGGCAAGGAAGTGCTGGCGCGCTTCATTCACGGCGCCTCGCCGCGCGCGCAACAGCCGTTTGTCGCACTGAATTGCGCAGCGATTCCCGACAACATGCTGGAAGCCATGTTGTTCGGCTACGAGCGCGGCTCGTTTACCGGCGCACATGCCGCGTATCCCGGCAAATTCGAACAAGCGCAACACGGCACGCTGTTGTTGGATGAAATCACCGAAATGCCGTTAGGCCTGCAAGCCAAGCTGCTGCGTGTGTTGCAGGAACGCGAAGTGGAGCGTTTGGGTTCGCGGCAAAGCATTGCCTTGGATGTACGCGTGCTGGCAACCACCAATCGATCGTTGCGCACCGAAGTGGCAGCCGGTCGGTTCCGCGAAGATCTTTACTATCGACTGAATGTGTTTCCTTTGCAGCTATCGCCGCTGCGTGAACGCCGCGACGATGTGTTGCCGTTGGCGATGCGCTTGCTGACTACCCGTAGCAAACCCGGCACACGCATTCCTGCGTTAAGTGCCGATGCTGCGCATCGACTGCTGACGTATCCGTGGCCAGGCAATGTGCGTGAGTTGGACAACGTCATGCAGCGCGCCCTGATTCTGGTCAATGGTTCGGTGATCGAAGCCGAGCATATTCACTTCGAATACGAAATGTCGCCATGCACACCGGAAGCTCACGTGCGTGGTGAGTCGGCGGTGTTATCCGATTCTCTGGAAAGCGCCGAACGCGGTTTGATCATGGAGGCATTGCGTATCGGCAATGGCAATCGTCGTGATGCCGCGGAGCGTTTGGGCATCAGTCAGCGCACCCTGCGCTACAAGCTCGCCCGTCTACGCGAAGCCGGAATTGATGTGCCGGCAGCGTGAGCGTTGCCATGAGATATGAACGGGGTCAGCGGAGCTAGACATGAGCAATATGCAAATCGATTCGGTGTTGTCGCAGATTCGCGCGCTATCAGCGCAGGTCAAGCCCATTCAATCGCCGGTGGCGAGCCCAATCGCAGGCGCCGGCCAAGTGGTGCCGGGTAGTTTTGCTGCGGTGTTGAAGCAGGGTTTGAACCAAGTCAATCAAACCCAGCAAAGCGCGAATGCCATGGCCACGGCATTTCAACGTGGCGCGCCAGGTGTGGAACTGGCGGATGTGATGATCGAAATGCAGAAATCCAGTGTGGGATTTCGCGCCGTGACCGAAGTGCGCAATCGCATGGTCAGCGCCTATCAAGACATCATGAATATGCAAATTTAGTGGGCATATTTGATGAGTTGGTTGTTTTCCGTGAATAGCAACGAAATGTTGAGCAAGACGATGAACATGTTTTCTTCCTGGAGTCAGCAATGAGCGCCGAAGCTGCAAGCTTGCCGATGGTTACGCGGGGCGGTAATGGTATGAAGCCGGTCATGGTGTTGGTGGGCATCGCTGCCGCAGTCGCGGTGGGCGTTGGCGTCATTCTGTGGTCGCAGGAGCCGGAATATGGCCTGCTGCTCACTAAGATAGGCAACGACGAAGTGGCGCAGATTGCGCAGTCGCTGGATTCTTCCGGCATTCCCTATAAAACCGATACGGTGTCGGGTTCGATTAGCGTCCCGGCCAATCGTTTGAACGAAGCGCGTTTGAAACTGGCGGGTGAAGGGTTACCCACCGGCGGTGGCTTTGCATCTCTGTCCAAGGACAGTGGCTTCGGCACCAGCCAAGTGATGGAAACCGCGCGTTATCGCTATGCGCTGGAGATCGAGTTGGCCAAAACCATTGCCAACCTCCAGCCCGTCGAGGCAGCACGTGTGCACTTGGCTATTCCCGAGCAGTCGGCATTTATTCGCGACAAGCGCACCGTCAGCGCCTCGGTGTTTGTGCAGTTAAAAAATGGCCGTCGGTTGGAATCGGAACAGGTTAATTCCGTGATTAATTTGGTCGCGTCGAGCATTCCAGGCATGGATTCCAAGCACGTGACCGTGATCGATCAACAGGGACGCTTGCTGTCCTCGCCTGAGGGCGACGATGAATTCGCCATGCGCGACAAACAATACGAGTTCGCGCATCGACTAGAGAACATGTACACCCAGCGTATTGAACAATTACTCACGCCACTGGTGGGTTCCGGCAATGTGCGCGCACAGGTGGTGGCTGATGTGGAGCTGTCGGTTACCGAAGAAACCCGCGAGCAATACAGCCCGCAAAGCCAGGTGGTGCGCAGCGAGCAAACCTCCGAAGAAATCAATCGCAATGGCAGCGGCGCGCAAGGCGTGCCGGGCGCATTGACCAATCAACCGCCGGCGGGTGGCACGGCGGCAGCGCCCAATGCCGCGACCAACGACACGACCACGCAGAATGCGGCCGCCGATCAAGCAACCGCCAACACGGCTAAGCAGAGCACGCGCAATTACGAGATTGATCGCACCTTGGCTTATACCAAACAACTACCGGGCCGCTTGAATCGTCTGACGGTGGCAGTGTTGGTCGACAATCTGCGCAGCACCGATGACGACGGCAAGGTCACCGAAACGCCGCTCACGCAGGAACAGTTGGACAATATGACCAAGCTGGTTCGCGACGCCGTGGGCTTCGACGAAAAACGCGGCGACAGCGTCAATGTAGTCAATTCCTCGTTCCGGCCATTGGCCGCCGCCGCAAAGGAGGGCGAGCTACAGAGTGTGCCGATTTGGGAGCGCGCCTGGGTGCGCGATGTAGCTAAATTAGTGGTTGGCTTGATTGTGCTGCTGGTGTTAATCCTGGCGGTGATCAAGCCTTTGGTACGCGCGTTGCTTTCGGGATCGCTGCAATCTGCGCCGCAAAACGCTATATCGACGCAGCCACAGCCGGTACTAGAACAGCGCTCCGGTGTCAGCGCCCAGTCCAAGGGCTATGAACAGCAGGTGGCCGACGCACGCACCTTGGTGAATCAAGATCCGGCGCGCGTCGCTCAAGTAGTGAAGACCTGGGTGTCCGACAATGAGTAAGGATCAACAGCACCAAAAACGCTCCGGCGCCGAAAAGGCGGCCATTTTGCTGATGAGCCTGGGTGAGAACGAAGCGGCCCAAGTGCTCAAACACATGGGCGCCAAGCAAGTACAAAAAATCGGCGCAGCCATGGCGCAGATGCAAAACATCTCGCGTGACGAAGTCAGCACCGTGATCGGCGGCTTTACCAACGAGCTGGAAAATCAGACCTCGCTGGGTATCGGCGCCGACGACTACATTCGCAAGGTGCTGGTGGGCGCGTTGGGTGAGGACAAGGCGTCCAATGTGATCGATCGCATTCTGCTGGGCCGCAATAGCAAGGGCTTGGAATCGCTCAAGTGGATGGATGCGCGTGCGGTGATGGAAATGATTCGCCTGGAGCATCCGCAAATCATTGCCATCGTGCTGGCCTATCTGGATTCGGATCAATCCGCAGACGTACTGGCGCAGTTGCCGGAAAACATGCGCGCCGACGTGATGATGCGCATAGCCACCATGGATGGCATCCAGCCCTCTGCCTTGAGTGAGTTGGATGAAGTATTGGAGAAGCAGTTCTCCGGCAACGCCAACACCGGCAAGACCTCGGCATTGGGCGGCGCCAAAGTTGCGGCTAACATTCTTAACTTTATCGAAAGCACCAAGCAAACCGCGGTCATCGAAAACATTCGCAAGACCGACGAACAATTGGGCGAGAAGATTCAGGACCTGATGTTCGTCTTCGACAACCTGATCGACGTCGACGATCGCGGCATGCAGGAGCTGTTGCGTACCGTGCAGTCGGATCGCTTGCTGCTGGCCATGAAGGGCGCAGACTCGGAATTGCGCGAGAAGATTTTCAAGAACATGTCGCAACGCGCTGCGGAGACGCTGCGTGAGGATTTGGAATCCAAGGGTCCGGTCAAGCTCAGCGATGTGGAAGCCGCGCAGAAAGAAATTCTCGGCACGGCGCGTAAATTGGCCGAAGCCGGCACCATTTCCCTGGGCGGCGGTAGTGGCGGCGGCGAGCAATACGTGTAGTAACCAGACCAACGATGCCAGTGATGACCCAAACCAATAATCAATCCGCCGTGATGTTAGCCGAAGGTATCGATGCCACCGCAGCGTCGGCGTGGTTGCCGCCGACCGTAGATGGCCCGCGCGCCAATCGCCGGCAACGACCCACACTGGGCGAGTTGGACGACATCGAGAAAATCGCCTGGGAAGAAGGGTATGCCAAGGGTCAGGAGGCTGGTTTGAATGCGGCGGCCACCCAGATCAAGCAGCGCAGTGATGAGCTGGAGCAACGCATCAAACACTTCGACGCGCTGCTTAAGACACTGGCCGGGCCGCTTCAACAACTGGATGAAGACATCGAAACCCAATTGGTGACGTTGGCTTACACGATTGCCAAACATGTAGTGCGGCGCGAGTTGCGCACCGATCCCAGCCAAGTGATTGCGGTGATTCGCGAAGCGGTGGGTTTGTTGCCGTTGGCGCAGCGCAATGTGCGCGTACACCTGCATCCTTTGGACGCGACGATTCTGCGCGAGCGTCTTGCCGAACCGCAGGCCGAGCGTGCCTGGACCTTGGTGGAAGATCCGGTGATGGGCCGTGGCGGTTGCCGCGTCAGCACCGACACTGCACAGATCGATGCGCGTCTGGAAGTGCGCCTAGCCAATGTGTTGAATCACTTGCTGGGCGAGGCACGGGACAGTGATGCGCGCGGCGAATCGGATGCGCAGCCATGATGAATCAATATCAACCGCAACGCAGCCGCCTCTGGTCGGCGCGCCTGGCGCAGCAAGTAGAGAATGTATCAACTACACCGCCGCCGGTGGTGGAAGGTTGTTTAACGCGCATGGTGGGGTTGACCTTGGAAGCCGTGGGCTGCCAGGCCGCGGTGGGTGATCGTTGCGAAGTCTTGACTGGCGATGGCGTGCGGGTGGAAGCAGAAGTGGTGGGCTTCGCGGGCGATCGATTGTTTCTCATGCCCACCGGCGACATTCACGGCGTTAAACCCAATGCCCGTGTCATTCCCACGCAGCGTGCGGGCGCCGTGGCCGTGGGGCCGGAATTATTAGGCCGCATTATCGATGGTGGCGGCGAACCGTTGGATGGCTTGGGGCCTATCAAGTGTCAGGGTCGCACCAAACTCACGGGTACTTCCATCAATCCCCTATTGCGACAACCGATTGACGAGCCGTTGGATGTGGGCGTGCGTGCCATCAATTCATTGCTCACCGTCGGTAAAGGTCAGCGCATTGGTTTGTTTGCCGGCAGCGGCGTCGGCAAGAGCGTGTTGCTGGGCATGATGGCCCGCTATACCAGCGCTGATGTCATTGTGGTGGGGCTGATCGGTGAACGTGGTCGCGAAGTGAAAGAATTCGTTGAACGCATTCTCGGGCCGGAAGGTCTGCGGCGTGCGGTGGTAGTGGCGACTCCGGCCGATAATCCGCCGTTAATGCGTATGCACGGCGCGTGGTTGTCGACGGCGATTGCCGAGTACTTTCGCGATCAAGGCAAGAGCGTGTTGTTGATCATGGATTCGCTGACGCGTTTTGCCCAGGCGCAACGTGAGATTGGGCTGGCCATCGGCGAAGCGCCGGCCACCAAGGGCTATCCACCCTCGGTGTTTGCGCGCTTGCCGCATCTGGTGGAACGCGCCGGCAATGGCGCGCATGGTAAGGGTTCGATTACCGCGTTCTACACCGTGCTCACCGAAGGCGACGATCAACAAGATCCCATTGCCGATGCGGCGCGCGCCATTCTCGACGGCCATATTGTGTTGTCGCGGCGTATTGCCGAGTCCGGACACTATCCGGCGATTGATGTCGAAGCGTCCATCAGTCGTGTCATGCACGAAATCATTCCGCAACAGCATCGCGAAACGGCACGCCAGTTCCGGCAGTTGTTGTCGGCGTACCAACAGAATCGCGATCTGATTTCCATCGGCGCGTATCAGCGTGGCAGCGACCCGCGCGTCGATGCGGCGCTGGCCTTGTGGCCCAGCATGCAGAAGTTCTTGCAGCAAGATTTACAAGAGAAGGTGAGCTTCTCCAGCAGTGTTGCGGCGCTGGATGCTTTGCTCAAAGAGCAGGGTAGTGCGGAGCGTCGCAAATGAACAAGTGGGTATCGTTGACTCATTACACCTTGCCATCCGCGTTATCGGCAGACGCTTCGACTCCGCTCAGCGACCGGAATATGCAGCTCCGGTCGCTGAGCGGAGTCGAAGCGTTTGAGATTTCCTTGGCCTCGCTTCAGTTAGCAAACGGTAGACCCACATGAAGCGCGTCGACCGGCTTGAGCCGGTACAAAAAGTTGTCGACGACACCGAACGGCGTCTGGCCGAGCACTGCGCGTCGGCCGAACGCCTGTTGCAAGTCAGCGAGCAGAAGCTTACGGAATTGCAGTCGTATCGTGACGATTACACCGAAGGCTTTGCACGCCGCGCCGGGGATGGCATGGGCGCTCGCGATTTGGTGGACTATCAGGCGTTTATGACCCGTCTCAACGACGCAATCAAACAGCAAGCGCAGGTAGTGCAGCGGGCGCGCAGCGAAAGCGAAGTGCAACGCAGGCGTTGGCAGGAAGCGGCGCAACGCGCCAAGGCCTTGGGCAATGTCATCACTCGTTGGCAACAAGAAGAGCTGCGTGCTGCGGATCAGCGTGAGCAACGTGACTCTGATGAACGTGGGCAGCGGCGTCCTGCGCGATCGCATGAGCATTAACGTGTGTCGTCACATGGAATCTAAATTAGCAAAGGTAAGTAACATGGCAACGAATATGAGTGGCATCGGCGAGCTGTTGGGTCAGGTTGGGTCGTCAGTGCGTACCGCGGGTGCGGGTGCCGCTGCGGGCGGCGGCGAGACGATCTTTGCACAGTTGTTGGAAGGCCTGGGTGTAGTAGCGCCGGCGACCGATGCGGTTGCACCTGCGCAGACGACGCGCTCGGAAGCGGAAAATCTTGCGGAGGCGTCTTTAACCACGCCGACGGAGATGCTGGCGTTGTGCGCTGTGCCGATGGCGCCGCAGGAACCACTACCGGTACCGCCATTGATTGCCGCCAAGCAAGTGCTCGACACGCCAAGTGTGGCGATTGAACAGCCTGCTACGGGTCGGATGCAAACCGCCGCGACACCGCAACCGTCAACGCCGGTTGGGCCGAGCAACACGCTGACACTGACGGATATGCAGTGGCTGCATTCACAACCTGTAGCAGCAGCGCCCACCGCGCAACCCACAGCACCAACTGTGCCGTCGTTACCAGGGCAGCCACAACAGAACCAGCCACAACAGAACCAGGTTCAACAACATCCGCCGCAGCAAATGCCAGCACTGGAACCTCAACAGTTACAACAAACCCAGGCATACCAGGCATCAAAAGGTTTAACCGATGGTGATACGCCGGTTGAACGCCAAGTTCTG
>JANMSB010000218.1:0-9149 GCA_031388915.1 Pseudomonadota bacterium
TGACCTTGCCCTCCGACCAAGATTCACCGGCAAGCACTTGGCGATGCTCTTGCAACACACCAGTAGGATCGGTACCAACCCGGTTCACTACAAAGCTGTCCGGATAAACCAATATGTGCCGCAATTCCGGAAAGTAGTCAGTGCGACGATTGAGTAGCAATAAGCACGCCTGCGCGGCAATCGTTACTCGCACTTCGTCGGTAATCTGCAAGCCCGCACAACCGACAAATTGTTTCTCGGCGATGAACACCTGCATGTGCCGTTTGAGCTGCAACTGTAAATCGGCCGGCAAGCGGCGCACATAGGGCACTCGTTGCTTAAGAATTTCCCGCCATACATCGGGAAAGGGTCGCGATCTGAGTTGCCGACGCCGCCATGCTATCCATATTGGTTCGCCAGCAAGCGCTATTACCACCAGCAGGGCGACTACCCACATAACCAGGATCAGCACAACCCCACCTCACTCGTTGGCAATGCAGTGTTAGTTGGGTAGGTGCCGGTGCATTTCAATGCTGGCGTTGGTTCATTTGTTAGGTTGTGGACGGCCCTGCCCACCAAATTTAAATAAGTAACGCAGCAGACCAGGCAAATGGCGGCTCAGCCACACCACCACCTTGCCATGCAGCGTAATCACCTGCTCGGCCTTGCGCGCATGAATGGCACGCACCATTTGCCGGGCCGCGCGCGCGGTAGGCATGCGTAGCCAGGATGGAAATGGATCTTTCGCATGCGGATGAAATACACCTTGGTTATCCACTCGTCGTAAGTTGGACTCGACT
This sequence comes from Pseudomonadota bacterium, assembly GCA_031388915.1. Taxonomy (GTDB): domain Bacteria; phylum Pseudomonadota; class Gammaproteobacteria; order Steroidobacterales; family Steroidobacteraceae; genus CAILZL01. The sequence continues at coordinate 780 of JANMSB010000218.1, forward strand.
AGGCCGGGCGATAGCAAGGTGACTGCAACACCCTCCGACGCTAACTCGACTCGCAACGCCTCAGCCAGGGCGCGCACCGCAAATTTACTCATGGCATAGGCCGATGCGCCCGGCTGCCCAACGTATCCAGTAATACTACCCATGATCACCACGCTGCCGTGACGGCGCCGCACCAAGTCCAACGTGGCATACACGGTGCGCAACACACCAAACACATTGGTGTCGAACTGCCGCTCGAAGTCGGCCAGCGACAGCTTGTCAAAACGACCGACCACACCGAATCCTGCGTTGGTCACCACCACATCCAACAGAATGTTTTTCCGGATCAGATCGGCAACGACAGTTGTGAGTTGATCTTCCTTGGTGACATCGCAGCCATAAGTCAGTACTGAAACGCCCTGGCCGCGCAGAGGTAGCGCCACGGCCTCCAACTGATCCACTCGACGCGCAAGCAGTATCAAACGCGCACCGTGGGCAGCGAACTCCTGCGCCAACGCAGCGCCGATGCCGGATGATGCACCGGTAATCAATACGGTCTTATTGCGGAAGCGCTGCATGTTTGCTCTGTGGTTCAGCTAGCAGCGCATAACAGCTACCCGCTCAATCAAATGGATTGTGATTGATGATGGTCTCGTTGCGATCCGGGCCGGTGGAAATAATCGCCAGCGGCGCGCCCACCAATTGTTCCAGACGACGCAGGTACACCTGGGCATTTTTCGGTAACTGATCGAAGGACTGGATACCTACGGTGCTTTCCGTCCAGCCTGGATACTCTTCGTACACCGGTTCGCAGATCGCCAAGGCTTCAGCCCCCACCGGCAGAATGTCGCGCATTTGGCCGTTGACTTTGTAGCCGGTAGCCACGCGCACCGTGTCCAAGCCGTCGAGCACATCTAACTTGGTAAAGCAGATGCCGGACATGCCATTGAGCTGCACCGCGCGCTTCAGCGCCGCGGCATCGAACCACCCGCAACGACGCGGCCGTCCGGTGACCGAACCATATTCGTTGCCTTTCACGCGCAGGTGTTCGCCGATTTCATCATCCAACTCAGTGGGGAACGGGCCTGCGCCCACGCGGGTCGCATAGGCTTTGGCGATGCCCAACACATAGTGCAAGGCATTGGGACCCACGCCGGCACCGGCGGAGGCCTGACCAGCCACACAGTTGCTGGAAGTTACGAACGGATACGTGCCGTGATCGATGTCGAGTAATGCTGCCTGCGCGCCTTCGAACAGGATATGTTTGTCTCTGGCCATGAGCGCATTCAATTCGCCCGACACATCGGCCACCATGGGACGTAACTTTTCCGCCAGTGCCAAGGTCTGCTCCAGCGTTTCTTGAAAATCGATAATGTCGGTCTTGAAATAATGTTTGAGCACGAAGTTGTGATAGTCGAGCACTTCACCCAGCTTGGCAGCAAAACGTTCGCGCGCGAACAAGTCCTGCACACGAATGGCGCGGCGCGCGACCTTGTCTTCATAAGCCGGGCCAATACCGCGACCCGTGGTGCCGATCTTGGCTTCACCCTTGGCGCGCTCACGCGCCTGATCCAGCGCAACGTGATACGGCAGAATCAGCGGACAAGCTTCCGAGATTCTTAAACGACTGACTACCTCCAGACCGGCCTTTTCCAGCTCGGCAATTTCATCCATCAAGGCTTTGGGTGACACCACCACACCATTGCCGATGAAACACTTCACATGCGGGTGCAGGATGCCGGACGGAATCAGCCGTAAGATGGTCTTCTTGCCATTGATCACCAAGGTGTGACCGGCATTGTGGCCGCCTTGAAAGCGCACTACGGCGCTGACGCGGTCGGTCAACAAGTCGACGATCTTACCCTTGCCCTCATCGCCCCATTGAGCGCCGATGACCACCACGTTCTTTTGCATACGGAAACCGTTCCAGGAAAATAAAAGCCTAAGCGCTGCGCACCACAAACAACAGCAGCAAACCACCCAGCATGCTGAGCAAACCGGCAATGCGTAGTTGCATATCCGTCATCCCGGTAAACCTTTCCATCGCCCGCCGCAACGCGGCGGGATTCAAGAACGGCATGATGCCTTCGAGCACTAAGTACAGGGCGAAGGCCGCCAGCAGATCAGACCAATTGAGCATGTAGCCGCAGGCGCGGCGCGCTAACGCCCGCCCGCCTTGTTCAGATACTTGAAGAAATCGCTGTCTGGCGAAATCACCAGCACATCGCCTTCTTTACCCAGCGAATCGCGATAGGCCTGCAGGCTGCGATAGAAGGAATAAAACTCGGCATTGCGACCAAAGGCGTTGGCATAAATCTTTGCCGCTTCCGAATCACCTTCGCCGCGAATGATCGACGCATCGCGATTCGCCTTAGCCAGTAATTCGGTGCGCTGCCGCTCGGCTTCGGAGCGCAACTGCTCGGCGGAACCAGAACCTTCGGCGCGCAACTGCGCGGCCTGACGCGCGAAATCCTGACGCATGCGGTTGAACACCGAGTCGCTGACTTCATCGGGTAAGTTGATCTTCTTAACGCGCACATCCACCAGACGCACACCCAGTTGGGCGGCATTGGGGCCGGCTACGCCCAGTAACTCATTGATGAACTCGGCGCGTTCGGCGACCACCACCTGTTGAATCGTGCGTTTGGCAATCAGCCCCTTTAGACCATCCTTGACAATACCGCCCAAACGACTGGCTGCGACTTCTTCATCGCCGGCAGTAGACTTGTAAAACGATTCAACGTCGTTGACCTGCCACTTCACGTAGAAGTCGATGCGCAGAATCTTGCCTTCGCTGGTCAGGAACTGTTCTTCGGGATAGTTACGCGTAATGACGCGCTTATCGAACTTCCTGACGTTGTTCACCAGCGGCAACATGAAATGCAATCCCGGCTGATAGTCGGAACGCACGAAGTCGCCGAAGGTGAATTTAATCGCCAGTTCGTTTTGTTTCACCGAAAAGGTGAACAAGGCAAACAAAATAACCAGCGTGAATGCGGTTAAAGCCGCAGCAATTGCACGATTAGCCATTAGCGAGTCCCCCGTACACGGCCGTCCTGGCTGACACCACTTTCCACCACCACCGGCCGCGTCACCGTGCCGCTTGACGAGCTTTCGCTGCGGCTGGTTTCCACTAACTTGTCGAGCGGCAGGTAGATCATGTTGCCGCTGCCCTTGGTATCGATCAGCACTTTCTTGGAACCGGCATAAATGGTCTCCACGGTTTCCAGATACAGCCGCTCACGCGTTACTTGCGGTGCGCGTTGATACTCCGGCAACAACTTCAGGAAGCGTTCCGATTCACCGGTGGCGTTGGCGACCTTCTGCGATTTATACGCTTCGGCATCTTGAATCATGCGGCCGGCGCCACCCTGCGCCTTGGGCAGGATGTCGTTGGCATAAGCCTGAGCTTCCAACGAATAACGGACTTTATCTTCGCGCGCTTTAATGGCGTCCTGCTGCGACGGCGCCACTTGCTCGGGCACCTTCACATCCTTCAAGTTGATGCTGGTGATTTCCAAACCCGCCTTGTAACTATCGAGGGTTTTTTGCACCAAATCTTTGGTGTTGGCGGCAATTTCCTGGCGGCCGGACTCCAGCACGGCATCCAAGCGGCTGCGGCCGATCACTTCACGAATGGCGCTCTCGGTCACTTCGCGCAACGTAGCATCCGGATCGCGCACGTTGAACACGTAAGCGACTGGATCGACACGCCGGAATTGAACTTCCAGATCAATGTCCACCAGGTTCTCGTCGCTGGTCAGCATGCGGGTTTGATCGCTGAAGCTGTCGATGGAAGAAATATTCACCACTTGCTTGGCTTCGATCGGCCAGGGCAGATGCATGCCCACACCCGGCTGTGAAGTCCGTACGAATTTGCCAAAGCGGGTAATCAAGGCGCGTTCCGCAGCATCTACTTGATACACGCCGGTGGCCAGCCACAACAGGCCGAGCACCACCACGATCACACTGATGCCCATGCCACCCGCGCCTGGCGTGGTACCGCCAGTGCTGGGCTTACCCGCATTGCCGCCGCCAGTGGCAGTGCCGCCGAACATCGCGGCGAGCTTCTTCTTCAGATTGCGCACCACTTCGTCCAGATCGGGCGGTCCCTGGTTGGGACGTTGTCCCCAGGGGTTACGGTTGCCGGGCGAGTTGTTACCGCCGGGTTCATTCCAAGCCATGAAGTGGATGCTCCAAAAAAGTTGAATCGCCCGCGCCGGGGAAACCGAGAACAGCCGGGGCCGGACATTGTAGAAACGTGGACCTAGCCACACAAGCAAGACTTTGGGTCTATCAATTGGCTTTGCAAATTTACACAGGGTCGAATTCCAACATCGACTGGCCGACACCCTCGCTGCGGCACCATTGCTCCAAGGCCAGCGTTGGCATGGACACCGCCAATTCCACCTCGCCGGAGTCTAATACCGTCTCATTCAGCACCGCGCCCACCGAATACAGGCGCGCCCGCGCGCGGCCGAAGCCTGGCGTCAGGCGGACTCGGCACTGGCTAATGCTCGGTCCCAGGAACTTGCCCATGGCCGCGATTAGCAAATCGGTACCGCTGCCGGTGTGTGCCGACAGCCAAATGCGGCGCGCTTGGCCGTGTTCGTCGGTTTCGACGCGCGGCGCCTCATTGATCAGATCGCACTTATTAAAGACTTCGATTTGAGGTATCTGGTCGGCGCCGACTTCCTCCAGCACCGCGTTAACCTGGGCAATGCGCTCGCCATGCTCGGGATCAGCGGCATCGACCACATGCAGCAATAGCGTAGCCTCACGCGCCTCTTGCAGCGTGGAGCGGAACGCGGCGACCAGTTCATGAGGCAGTTCGCGCACAAACCCGACCGTGTCCGCCAGCAAGGCAAAGCGCGCGTCTGGCAGCTCAATGCGCCGCAATGTCGGGTCCAAGGTGGCAAATAGCTGGTTGGCAATATAGGCGCTGGCGCCGGTCAGGCGATTGAACAAGGTGGACTTACCGGCATTGGTGTAGCCCACTAATGCCACCGTGGGTATGCCGTTACGTTTACGGTCTTGGCGGGTGGTTTCGCGCTGCGTGAGTACTTTATCCAGACGCGCATTGAGGTTCTTGATGCGCACGCCCAGCAAACGTCGGTCGGTTTCCAACTGCGTTTCACCGGGACCGCGCAGGCCAATACCGCCCTTTTGACGCTCCAAGTGCGTCCAACCGCGCACCAGCCGCGTCGACATATGTTTGAGCTGGGCCAGTTCTACTTGCAGCTTGCCCTCGAAAGTACGGGCTCGCTGCGCAAAAATATCGAGAATCAAACCGGTGCGATCCAGCACCCGGCATTTGAGCAGGGCTTCGAGATTGCGTTCCTGACTGGGAGACAGTGGGTGGTCGAAGATCACTACGTCGGCCTGAAGCTGTTCGACCTGCTGGCCGATTTCTTCGGCTTTGCCACTGCCAACAAACAAGCGGGCATCAGGGATACGTCGATTGCCGCCGATGACACCCAACACTTCGGCGCCGGCGGAATGCGCCAGTGACTTGAATTCGCTAAGTTCTTCTTCGGTAGCCGGCGCGCCTATACCCAAGCGCACCAGCAAAGCACGATCGCCGCTGCTGGGACGCTCAAACAATCATCAGCTCCATGCCCGTGTGGCCCGAGCCCGTATAGCAATTACGCCTGAGGCTCATCGGCACCGTCCTCATCGCCCGGAATGCGCACGGCGCGAGCCGGCACCACCGTGGAAATGGCATGTTTGTAAACCATCTGGCTGACGCTATTTTTGAGCAGCACCACGAATTGGTCGAAGGAATCGATTTGGCCTTGCAGCTTGATGCCGTTGACCAAATAGATGGATACAGGAACACGCTCCTTACGAAGGGCGTTCAAAAATGGATCCTGCAAAGATTGACCTTTAGACATTGTTATCGGACTCCTTGTTGTCTGTGACTTCACTTGAGTCACGGAGTTTTACTGAGTTGCCACCACAGTTCCTTCTGGCAGCGACCGCGAGTTAAAAAGACAGCGTGAACTGAATTAAGTTCACGATGCACCGCAGCAGTCTAGCATAGCCTCCCCCCGTACTCAGGCAGGCATTAACCGAAACACGCCTCAATTTTCTGCACGACCTGAGTCAGTGCATCGGTGGCCATACTATCCACCCATTGCAGTGCAGGTTCAGCGCGCATCCAGATCAATTGTCGCCGCGCCAACTGGCGAGTGGCCACGATACCCAACTGTATTGCTGCCTCAAGCGAGCACGCACCTGCTAAGTGTTGCCACAGTTGTCGATACCCTACGGCGCGAATCGCCGGCAACTCCGCGTGCAAGTCGCTACGTGAATAGAGGGCGCGGACCTCGTCGAGAAATCCAGCAGCCATCATCTGTAGGAAGCGGGCCTCGATTCGGGCATACAGCGCCGCGCGATCTGTGGGACTGAGACCGATGGAAATGAACTGTGTCTCAGGCAACGGCGGACGCGCCTCAGCCTGCACGGCTGACATCGACCGACCGGTCAGGTGCATCACTTCCAGGGCGCGCTGGATGCGTTGAGCATCGTTGGGACCGATGCGCAGCGCGGCCACGGGATCGCGTTCGGCCAGCTCGGCGTGTAACGCTGGCCACCCAACCAGCACAGCACGGCGATCCAGCGCAGCGCGAAATTCAGGATTGGCCTCGGGCATCTCGGCAATGCCGCGCAGCAGGGCGCGAAAGTACAACATGGTGCCGCCCACTAGCAGCGGCACCCGACCACGCGCCTGGATGTCAGCAATCAACTGAGCCGCGTCGCGCACAAACTGCCCGGCCGAATAGGACTCACTAGGATCGAGAATATCCACCAGATGATGCGGGCAGCGAGCCAAGACTGCGGCGCTAGGCTTGCCCGTGCCGATATTCATGTCACGATAAACCAACGCCGAATCCACGCTGATGAGTTCCACCGGATAGCGTGCCGCCAGCTCCACAGCCAAGTCGGTCTTGCCCGCCGCGGTGGGACCCATTAACAGAATCGCCGTTGTTGGAGTGCTCATCGGCCGCGCAGGAACAACCGATCCAGCTCCGCCATGCTCACCGCCGTCCAGGTAGGACGACCATGCACACATTGATCGCTGCGCACCGTGCGTTCCATGTCGCGCAGCAGCGCATTCATTTCGGGAATGGTCAAGTTGCGATTGGCGCGCACCGCGCTGTGACAGGACAACGTGCCGATCACTTCATCCAGCGAGCGTTCGATATGTTTGCTACTGCCGTGTTCGCGCAAATCGGCCAGCACTTGTTTGAGTAGATCATTGGCATCCCACCGACCCAGCAACACCGGCACGGCGCGAATCAGAATCGAGCCCGGTCCGCGGCGCTCCACCTCCAAGCCCACCTGGGCCAAGGCTGCCGCGCTGTCTTCGATCAAGAGGGCATCGCTGGCCGACAACGTTACGGCAATCGGCACCAACAGCGGCTGGGTGGGCACACGACCGCTGGCCAATGCCGCCTTCAGTCGCTCGTAGGTGGTGCGTTCATGCGCAGCGTGCATATCGACCAGAATGAGCCCGTCTTTTGTCTGAGCCAGAATGTATATCCCATGTAATTGCGCGATGGCGAATCCCAGCGGCGGCAGATGTTCTTGCGGTGCGGCGGCTGCGTAATCTGCATTCGCTACCGGCGCATCACGCACCGCCAGATTCCAACTTGGTTGATGACGATACTCCGATGGTGCCGAGTCCTGCTGCGCGCCGTGCATCGGCCAGAACTTAGTTTCACCGCTGGGTAGTAACGCATCCATGTTGGTCGGTGCATTGGCCCAAGGATTAGATTGGGCAGGCAATGCGCCGGCGCGGGTATCGCGCAATACCCGCTCAATGGTGCGAAACACAAAGTCGTGCACCTGTCGTCCATCGCGAAAGCGCACTTCCAGTTTGGCCGGGTGGGCATTCACATCCACCAATCCAGGCTCAAGCTCCAGAAACAGCAAATACGCGGGATGCCGACCGCCATACAACACATCCTGATAGCCCAGGCGCACAGCGTTGCCCAAGGTGCGGTCTCGCATTACGCGACCATTCAAATACCAATACTGCAAGTCGGGTTGGCCGCGCGCGAAGGTGGGCAGACACAGCCAGCCGCGCAGTTTCATGTTGATGGCTTCATGCTCGAAGTACAGTGCATGCGACATGAAGTCATCGCCCATGATGGCGGCGATGCGGTGTGCTTGTTGCTCGGGCGTCGCTGCTACTGGATAGTTGAAGATTGATCGCTTGGCAGCGGTGAGCGAAAAGCCCACATCAAATCGCGACAGCGCCAAACGCTCCAATTGCCGGGTGAGATGTTGTAGCTCGGTACGTTCGGCACGCAGAAACTTACGGCGCGCCGGTACGTTAAAAAATAAATCGCGCACCTCGACACTGGTGCCAACGGTCGCCGCGGC
>JANMSB010000221.1:0-1712 GCA_031388915.1 Pseudomonadota bacterium
TGCGGCCTTAGGCTTATGGCTGGCCACCGGCATATTGGCCGGCCTGCACTTTGACAATGCGCAAACTTTAATCATGGCCGCGTTGCTGCTGGGCGTGATCAATGCCGTGGTGCGACCGTTGGTACTGATCCTGACCTTGCCGATCACCATCGTCACCTTGGGGTTGTTCTTACTGATCATCAATGCCGGCATGCTTGGACTAGTCGCGTGGTTCTTGGACGGCTTCACCATCAATAGTTTCTGGACCGCAGTTGGTGCTTCGCTGATCGTCAGTCTTTGTTCCGGCATTGCTGCCGCGTTGGCGGGCGGCGTGAAGTTTCGTATGGATATAGGTAGAGGCGGTTCGTGAACCGCCTCTACGACTCTATCGGCGCTCTCAGTGTGGTCGCTAACAAGGTGCGCGTGTAGTCCTGACTGGGTGTCGACCACAAGGTTTCTGTAGGCGCGATTTCCAGCAACTTGCCGTTACGCATCACCATCACGCGGTCGCATAAGTAGCGCACCACCGCCAAGTCGTGCGAAATAAACAACATACTGAGATTGTGGCGTTCCACCAGCGCCAGCAGCAGTTCCAGAATCTGCTTCTGAATCGTCACATCCAATGCTGAGACCGGTTCATCGGCAACGACGAATTCCGGCTTGGTGGCAATGGCGCGGCCAATCGCAATGCGTTGCCGCTGCCCGCCGGAAAATTCATGCGGATACTTGCGCACATAGGCGCGCGCCAGTCCCACATCATCCATCAATTGCAACACGGCCTTATCGACGTTGGTTCGATCGGCAATGCCATGCAGCAGTATGGGCTCAGCTAGCGCGTCGTAAATCGTCATGCGCGGATTCAGCGATGCATAAGGATCTTGAAAGATCATTTGCATGCGCCGTCGCCAAGGTTGCATTTGTGTCGCTGATTTACCGATCAATTGTTCGCCATCGAAGCGCACCGAGCCACTGCTCGGTAGCACCAGGTTCAGAATGCTGCGCCCGAGCGTTGACTTGCCGGAGCCGGATTCGCCCACCAAGCCCAGCACCTCACCGCGGTTAAGCGTGAAGCGGACCTCGTTCACTGCGATGACTTCAGGTTGCGTGCGATTGAAGGTCTTGAAGCGCGTGGTGAGCGCCTCAACCTCTAGCAGTGGCTGCGGCAAAGAACGGTTCGCCACCGGCTTGGGTCCGTGCGGAATGGCGGCAATCAGCTTGCGTGTGTATTCATCCTTAGGCTGGTTGAACAAGCTAAGTACAGGGCCTTGTTCAACCATGCGGCCATGCTGCATCACCAGCACGTGATCGGCGATGGCAGACACGACGCCCAGATCGTGGCTGATGAATATCACTGCCAGGTTGCGTCTGCGTCGTAGTTCATCAATCAACTCGAGAATCTGCCGCTGCACGGTAACATCCAGCGCCGTGGTGGGCTCGTCGGCAATCAATAGGCGCGGCTCGGCAATCAGCGCCATGGCAATCATCACGCGCTGGCGCATGCCGCCGGAAAACTCATGCGGATATGCGTCAATGGTGGCCGACGGATTGCGGATGCCCACTTCCTCGAGCAATTCAATGGCGCGTTGACGCGCCTGGCTGCGGCTTTGATTGCGGTGATACAACAGCGGTTCGATCATTTGCTCGCCCACCGTGAGGTAGGGGTTCAGGCTGGTCATCGGGTCCTGAAAAATCATCGCAACTTCATCGCCGCGCACCGCGCGTAATTCGGCTTC
>JANMSB010000278.1:0-3076 GCA_031388915.1 Pseudomonadota bacterium
CGCTTAATCATACGGAATTGAGCATTCATTAACTGCTCGACTGCATACTGACTGGCGGTGGGATGCGTAATGCGATCATGCTCACCGGCAATCACCAAGACTGGCACGCGGATGTTCGGCAATGCGATCCGTTCGTCCGCATCGCGCAATATCTCCAAACCTATTTGCAAGGCGCGCGGTTCGGCTGGATGTTGCAGCAGGCTGTGCTTCAAGCTAGCGAAAGTCGTCGTCGCCTGCGAATCGCCACGCACCTGTAGGCGCAGAAAATTCTCCACAGTGCTTGGCAGGTTTTGCTGTAGGCGACTGAAGAACTGCGCGAACACCTCGCTGGCCATGCCCTGCGGCCAATCAGGTGTACTGATAAATTTAGGGGTGGTACTCACCACTACCAAGGCACGTAGGGGCTGTTGCTGCGCCAACTTGATCGCGATCAAGCCACCCATCGACCAACCAAAAACAATCGCGTGGTTGGGTATGTGAGGTTGAACAGCCGCCACCCATTGATCAAGCGTGCCGAGGTTAGCATCGAAGCGACTGCGACCATGGCCGGGCAGGTCAATGCAATGCACGCGATAGTGTTGCGTGAGCGCCGGCAGAATATCGGCAAACACGCCGCTATGCATGGCCCAGCCGTGCAGCAATACCAAATCTGGCCCGCGGCCGGTGATGCTCACATGCAAACTCATGAGGAAGCTCGCGCAGCTATTTGCGAAACACTGTGCAACGCTTCCAACAAGTGATCCACATCGGCTTCGCTATGCGCCGCCGATAAAGTCACGCGTAATCGCGCGGTGCGGTCGGGCACGGTAGGCGGCCGGATCGCCGTAACAAGAAAACCACGTTTCAGCAGTGCTTCACTCGCCGCCATAGCCAGTGCTGCTCCTCCCAGCACAATGGGTTGGATCGGTGTTGCCGAGTCCATGAGCTGCAAGCCAAGCTGCTCGACGCCGTTGCGAAATCTGGTGATCAACTGTCGTAGATGTTCGCGCCGCCAATGATCACGCTGCATCACGCGCAGTGCAGCGCGCGTCGCCGCCGCGACTGCCGGTGGTGTGGCGGTGGTGTAAATATAGGTGCGAGCTTTTTGAATTAACGTTTCGATCAAGTCGACGGAACCCGCGACGAACGCACCGGACACGCCCACTGCCTTGCCCAGCGTAGCCATGTAGATGGGCACTTGCTCAACCGACAGTCCTGCCGCCACCACCGAACCTTGACCGTGTGCACCCAACACGCCAAAACCATGAGCATCATCGACCATCAGGTACGCGTCGTGTTGGCTACAGGCTTCCGCCAATGCGGCCAGCGGCGCGGCATCGCCATCCATGCTGAACACGCCATCGGTCAACACCAGCTTGCGAGCGCCACTAGAGCGACTCAGCTTGGCGAACAAGTTACTCACATCGTTATGAGCGTAGCGAGTGAAGCGTGCGCCACTAGCCAGGCCTGCATCCAGTAGCGAAGCGTGATTGAGACGATCTTCAAACACCGCATCGCCACGTTTCAGCAGCGCACTGGCCACACCTAAATTAGCCATGTAGCCGGTGGAAAATAACAAGGCGCGTTCGCGGCCAACTACTGCCGCAAGTTCTTCTTCCAAGGCATGATGTTCAGGACTATGCCCGGTGACTAAATGCGCAGCACCACTGCCGGCGCCATAACGCTCGGCGGCAGCGCTCATGGCGCGACGCACCTCGACATGGGTGGCAAGACCGAGATAGTCGTTGCTACAGAAGTTGATGCAGTCGCGGCCATCCGCTCGCACTAGCATGGGCGCCGCAGGATCGATGACTTCCACCACACGCCGACGGCGATAACGATCAGCCGCCGCGATGGCGCTTAGTTCATCGCGCAGCAGGGCATCTAGCTTGGACATGGGCAAATCTAAGCGTTGACGGACTGACGTCTCGCTTGATGAGTATGCCCACTGGTATCGGCACTTTGATGCGTAGTGTCAGTGTCTTCGGCACTCAAGGTCGGTGCTTCCGGCGAGATGCCCAAACGCTGGAACAACGCTTGGTCTCGATCGGCTTCCGGATTGTCGGTGGTCAGCAGCTTCTCGCCGTAAAAAATCGAATTAGCGCCGGCCAAGAAACACAGCGCCTGCATCTGGTCATTCATCTCGGTGCGGCCGGCCGACAGACGCACATGCGACTTGGGCATTAACAAACGCGCTACCGCAATGGCGCGCACGAATTCGAAGGGGTCCAACGGCGCCACGCCTTTCAAAGGGGTGCCGCTGACTTGCACCAGTTGGTTGATCGGCACGCTCTCCGGATGCTGCGGTAAGTTGGCCAGCGTCAGCAATAATTTGGCGCGATCATTTTCATCCTCGCCCATGCCGAGAATGCCGCCGCAACACACATTGATGCCGGCGCTGCGCACTGCATCCAATGTGTTCAAACGATCCTGGTAAGTACGAGTGGTGATGATCTTTTCGTAAAACTCTTCGCTGCTGTCGAGATTGTGGTTGTAGTAGTCCAAGCCCGCATCTTTGAGTTCATGCGCTTGTTGCGGCGACAGCATCCCTAAAGTGGCACAGGTCTCCATGCCCATTGCACGTACGCCACGAATCATTTCCGAAATCACCTTGAGCTGCTTGTCCTTAGGCGCGCGATACGCGGCGCCCATACAAAAGCGAGTGGCGCCCTTGGCTTTGGCGGCGCGAGCGTTTTCCAGCACGGTATCCACGGCCATCAGCTCTTCGCGTTCCAAACCGGTGTCGTAGCGAATACTTTGCGGGCAGTAAGCACAGTCTTCCGGGCAGGCGCCGGTTTTGATCGACAACAGGGTGCTGACCTGCACTTCATTGGGATTGAAATGCTGCCGGTGCACCCGCTGCGCGTGGTGCATCAAGTCGGCAAACGGCAGGGCGAACAATGCCCGGACTTCCGCCACCGACCAGTCGTGGCGTACCGCCCCCAGTTGGTTGAGATCAGGCGCAGTGTGAATCGAGGTAGCTTCAGGCATGGCAAATCCAGGATTAAGCAGAGAAATAGCGCCGCTTCAAGAATCGCGGGGCGGGCAACATGCCTGCCGGGCGGCAGTATTGTGAGAGCGGCGGTCAGTGTCAACC
>JANMSB010000281.1:0-11599 GCA_031388915.1 Pseudomonadota bacterium
ACCACGATCACTTCTTCCAACGACTCAGACGGCGCGGCGGCATGCGTGCTCGTCAGAGTATTGAACCCTGCTAACAACAGACAAGCCAGCGTGGATCGTGAACTAGGCTGGAACATGGGTATTTCCTCAAAGCGTGTAAAACACAGCAGCGGAAATCTCGCGACCCTGCGATAGCACCCAGGTGGGCATGGCTATTCCGGCTAGCAACCAGGAGAGAATAGCAATGAAGCTGATGGAGACAAAGCGAAAAAAGTAGCTCTGTCAGGCCACGTCATATAAGCGCAACAGTGGCGGCACCGGGCAATGCAGACAGGCGCAAAACACCCGCACCAATTCGGCCTCCTGCATGGTGATCTGGCTATCGTGAGTTACCGCAATCCACATCGCCTCTATCAACAGCTGCTTACCCATGGGCTGCACCCGATCCAAACGCAGTAACGCCGTATCCAGCAAGCCCGGCCAGTTGCTTTGCTGCGTATAGCGGGGGTATTGCCGCAAGCACAGGTGCTGCATGGCGCGTTCGTAAGCTTGGTGCGCCGGTTGCATCTGTGCATGACCTTGCTGGGCCAGCACCGCCAACAGCGCTGCCAGCGGTTCTATCGCCTGCGCCAGATTCATCTGCGGCTGCCTGCGCTGCGGCTCGGGAAAGGCATCGTGTAACTGCATCCGCGCCAGCTTGCGCAGCGCATATTGCGCCACCGACACCTGCCCCGACTGCGCTAGGCCATTTAAACAACTACTGATTCGCATCCGGGTGCCACTGGGTAACTGGCGTAGTTGCGGCAGCAATATCTGTAGCACCGGCTGTCGCTGTGCGGCCTTGAGTTGAGCCACCACTGGCAACAAGGCTGCGCAGCGTTGGGCAATGGCCGGCCCCAACGCATTGCGAATGTAGTCAAGTTGATCGGCGTGCGGGTGTGCATCGACGGCGATGGCTTGGGCCAACAGCAATGCCACCGCATCGTCGGCCTGTGCCGCCGCTTGCACCACCTCGGTCGGCAAGGACAGGCGCACCTGCTCGGCCACGTGCAAGTGCTGCACTTGTGCATTACCTACACTGGCCGACAGTGCCGCTGCCGACAGTGTCACGTTGCTCAGGAACGACTCACTCTGCGGTGCGGCCTGTCCAGCTTCGATACGTTGCGACTCGCTATCCGACTCTAGATTTACCGTTGCGCGTTGCTGTAGCTGTCGGCGTACCCGCTGCAATTCGTCGGCATCAAAGCCCACACCTAACGCGCCAATCCGCGCTTCAATGGGTGGATGTGTAGCGAACCATTGTTTGTTGGAGGGGAAGAACAACATGTGCGCGACTTCATCGGTGTTGACTTCTCGCAACTGTGCACCGGTAGTGGACGCGGCAATTTTCAGCAAAGCGCCCCGCAGGCCCTCCGGATTGCGTGTGAATTGCACGGCGGAGGCATCGGCCAGCGCCTCACGGCGGCGTGCTACGGCGGCTTGGATCAATCGGCCAAACAACAACCCGACATACCCCAGCACCATCACCGCAAAGGCCGCGACCCACACTGGCGGCAAGCCACTGCGCCGGCCACGCGCATCGGTGGGCGCGAAGCGCAACATGCCGCGCGCGATTACCGCCAAGGCCATCAAGCCATGCAACCAGGCAATCAAGTGCAAGTTGAGGCGTATGTCGTTATTGACGATATGGCTGAACTCGTGCGCCACCACGCCCTGCAACTCGTCGCGGTTCAGCAGCTCCAATGCACCGTGCGTGACCGCGATGGCGGCATTGGCGGGCGTCAACCCCGCCGCAAAGGCATTGATGCCTGGCTCGCGCGGCAACACGTACACCTCCGGCAGCGCAATCCCGGCAGCAATCGCCATTTCTTCGACGACATTGTGCAAGCGACGCTGTAACGGATCGCGGCTGTCGGCAGTGATTCGTTCGCCGCCCAGCGCGCGGGCAACGGCGGCGCCGCCCTCGCGTAACTCCATCCGCTTGAGCAGCACCGCACTGGCCATGACGCCCAGCACCAGCAGCACGGTACTGATCACCGCGGCAGGATGCTGCTGAAGCCAGGGTCCATCGGGGACTCGGAAAAAAATCAGGCCGTTGCTGAGGGTGGCCGCGAGGGTCAGCATCACCGCACTGACCGAAGCGGTAACGCACAACACCGCCACCACAAACAACACCACCAGCCGGCGCGATAACTGGCGCGCTTCAAGCTGGTGACGGAAGTACTGCATTGAATCTCAAGGTGGTAAGAGCGGTCTAGAGCCGCGCCGTTTATTGATCGCGGACATGGCCCGCTGCTACTGCAGAATCAAACCAGTTCAGCTAAAGCTGACGGTGGGGACGCTGCGTTTTTCCACCGATTCAATTTGCAGCAACTGTGCCGGTAAAAAACTACCCCAGCCGGCGACAATACTGCTGGGAAACATCTCGCGGTTGTTGTTATAGAACATCACCGCATCGTTGTAGGCTTGGCGCGCAAAGGCGACCTTATTTTCGGTAGAACTCAGCTCCTCGTTGAGCTGCATCATATTTTGATTGGCCTGTAGATCCGGATACGCTTCCGCCACTGCGAACAGACGGCCTAGGGCGCTACCGAGCTGTTGATCAGCGCTGGCAAGCTGCTGCACGGCGGCCGCATTGGTGGGGTTGGCTGCCGCGGATTTCAAGCCACTGACTGCCGAATTGCGCGCGGCAATGACGGCTTCCAAGGTTTCGCGTTCGTGCTTCAGGTAGGCACGCGCGGTTTCCACGAGATTGGGAATCAAGTCGTAACGACGCGTGAGCTGCACATCGATTTGCGCGAAGGCATTTTTGTAGGCATTGCGAGCGGCAACGAGTGCGTTGTAGAGACTGATCAAATAGACAACCAGCAGCGCCAGTGCGATCAACACCACCCAACCCATGTTCACTCCTTCAGCGACACCACGTCAGTAACGCCATATCAATTATGATTGGCGCCGATGCTGACAGCGGCTCAGGTCAACTTCAATGCGCCGGTTTCAATGCTTGCCGAATAGCCGCGAGAACCACGAAGCCTTCAAGCCATCCACGTGCAGGTCGTTTATCTTGGGCAGCACCAGATCGGAAAGATCGATATTCAACGGCACTTCTTTCTTGCCGGATTCCAAACCAATGCGCGGTTCCGACACCTGTCTGGAACGCTCGGGCCGAGCGGCGGAAACAGCAGCATGGATGGCGGTAGCTGAACTCATGGATGTGTCCTCGAACTGACAAAATGGAGCGTATTCCAGCCTATGGGACTGGGCTGATACGCCGCGTGAATTGCTTCACGGCTGCGACACCTTCAAGTTCACCACAATAATGTTATGTTCGATGACTGTCGGTTCCCGACTACGCAAACTGCGGGCCTGCACCAGATTTGGAGACTTCTGAATGAAATCATCAGCTATCGCCCTATTGCTGCTGGCATCGTTAAGCTGGGTGAGCGGTTGCTCGCGCCAGGATGACTCCGCCACTCGAATCAGCGGCACCCTGAACTACCGCGAGCCGGTGAATTTTGAAACGCAGGATACCGTGCTGCAATTGCGGCTCACTGACGTTTCAGTGACCGACGGGCCGGCATTGGAAGTGGCCACTATCGAAATCGACGACATTCGCGGCCTGCCTTATCAATACTCATTGCCATACGACGCGTCCAAGATCGACGCCGAGCATCGCTATACCATCGATGCACGAATCTTGAGTGGCGACACACTGCGTTACTCCACCGACACGGCATACCCCGTGCTAACTCAAGGCAACGGCACGCAGCGCAACCTGACACTCATTGCTGTTGGCGAGAACTCACCATCGCTGGTGCGCGATCCGGAGGCGTTCGCCCATGCCAGCGTGTTTCACAATGAATTACGCGCCGGCACGGATGTCAGCTTGTACAAGGCCGGATTTCAGGATGGTCACTTGGCATGGCTGGAAGAAGATCGCAGTAACGGCACGCCACAACCACTGCATGCGCGTTATGAATTCAAGGGTGCGCTGGTCATGCGCTATGTGGACACCTCACCGATGGAAGTGAATTTCGACGAGCGCGGCCGGCCGACTGGCATGGTAAAGAATGGGCAAGCGCTTAAGTTGAGCGAACAAACCGCCGCCATCAATGCCGTGCGCAATCGCGCCGCACTACTGCGCAGTCATGCGCTGGCAGCCAGCGAAACCCGTGCCCATCGGCAAGCCACTGGCGGCTGAATACACAGCGCGATCAGACCTGAGTGGTGGGCGGCTTGAGGGGAACTTGCAGCGTGACGATTAACCCGCCGTCCACGGCATTACGCGCCTCCACTCGACCATGATGCGCGGCCATCACGCGTGCCGTGATTGCCAGACCCAAGCCATAGCCGCCGGTGTCGCGTTCGCGCGCTTGCTGAGTAACGCGATAAAACGGCTCGAACACACGCGCCAACTCGACGTCTGGCACTCCCGGGCCGCGGTCGCGAACCACTAGCGTCGCCAGCTCGTTCGACCGTGTTAGCGACAACTCCACTGCCGTACCGGGCGCGCTGAAACGCACGGCATTGCGCACCACGTTCTCGATAGCCCGGCGCAACAACACTGCATCGGCATTAATCGTCAACGTACCGGCGTAGTCGAAGCTGACCCGCTTGCCTTGGGCGATCGCCTCGAGTCGTGCGTCCTCGGCAATATCGGCAATCAAACTGGCATAGTCGATCTGTTCGCGATGCAAGTCCGGTTGGCTAGCATTGAGTCTGGCCAAGTGCAATATCTCGCCGATCAATTCGTCGAGACGTTCGGCCTCGCGCTCGATGCGATCGTGTTCGCGCTCTAAATTGGCCCCGTCGCGACGCGCCAGCCCCAATGCCAACCGTAGACGCGCCAGCGGCGTACGCAACTCGTGCGATACATCGCGCAACAATACTTCCTTGGAATCGATCAAGCTGCGCAGACGATCGGCCATCTGATCGAAATCGCGCGCCAACACCGATAGCTCATCTTTACGATTGGCGAATTCATCGCCGACGCGCGCATCCAGATTGCCATCAGCCAGGGCGCGCGCGCTCGCGCGCAGCTTTTCCACCGGACGGGTCACGCTGCGCGCCAAGTACCAGCACACTGCGCCGCTGATGCCCAGCGCGATGAACAACTGCAACAACTGGATATCCGCCGTGCCCAGCACTGCGCGTGACCAGGCCGGCGCCTGCGAAAACAGCAAGGTGTAAACCGCGCCGTTCAGCGTCGTGATTTGCGGCGCGCTACGCAACGGATCGCCACCGGGTAAGCCGCTGCGCCTGGCCGGTCCACTGAAATACCCTTCGCGTTCCAAGAAACGCACGCGCCGTTTCATAAAATCGGGCATGGACCGATTAGTAATCTGCTTACCCACCTCATCGACCACAAACACATCCAAGCCTGGATGATCGTTTTGCGTCTTCTCGGCCCACTTCTTTAGATCTTCCAATCCGCCGGCGCGCAGTCGTTGTTCGGCAATGACAGCCAACTCGCTGGGCATGAGACGCTGAAGATCTGCCGTGCGCTTCCACACATACGTCGCTGCCACGCCAGCCGTGCCAGCCAAGATCAACGCCATGGCCAGCCAAAAATACACAAAGATGCGGGCGAACAAACTTTTCATCGTTGTCGCCCGCCACGGGTTGCAAGAATTCTACGCACTCGGCTCACCTTGCACGGTGAGCACATAGCCATTGCCGCGAATACTGCGAATTTCCGGCAGACCCGGCTCACCCAGGCCCAGCTTGCGGCGCAGATTGCTGACGTGTGTGTCGATACTGCGGTCGTAGGGTGTGAGCTTGCGTCCCAGTACACGCTCGGTAAGCAGATCGCGCGACTGCACTTGGCCCGGCGCACGCATCAACATCTCCAACACCCGAAACTCGGTGCCGGTTAAGCGAATTTGTTTGCCGTCCAGCGTCACGCCAAACGTGGCGGGATCGAGACGCAACTGACCAATGGCGATCGGCGGCGACGGCGTTCCCGGATCGCGCGTGGTAAAGCGGCGTAGTACGGCGCGCATGCGCGCCACCAATTCGCGTGGATTAAACGGTTTGGCCAGGTAATCGTCCGCGCCCAACTCCAGGCCGACAATCCGATCCACATCCGTGCCATGAGCGGTGAGCATGATCACCGGCACCGACAGCGTCTGACGCAGATTGCGCAGCACATCAAAGCCGTTCAAGGACGGCAACATTACATCCAGGATGACCAAATCGTACTTGTTGGCGCTCAAGCGGTTTAACGCCGTGCTGCCGTCGTAGGCCACCGCAGTGGTGAAGCCCTCCGCGGTGAGATACTCGGTCAGCATTTGTGCCAGCTCGCGATCGTCGTCAACGATTAGCACTGATAGCGGTATATTGTTCATGATGTTCCACGTAGTCGGATGAACCTGTGGCTGGCTGCGCTCAATGCAACTGAACCACGAGCGGCATTTGAACCCCTAAACAGCCCCGCGCCAATCGCCTTGTCATCTACTTTGCGGCAATTGGCAATTCTTAACATCCGCAGCCAACGCGCCGGCCTATTACGCTCGATAACGAGACTCCGGCCGCGCGCGCCAATAGCTGAGCAATAAGAAGCCGGCCAGCATGCCGCCCAGATGCGCGAAATGCGCCACGCCTTGCTGTGTACCCAGCACGCCCATGGCCAGCTCAATCAACCCATAAAGAGTCACGAGCACCCAGGCACGGATCGGAATAGGTGGTATCAGCAGCATGATGCGCCGCTGCGGGAAGAACATGCCGAAGGCCAACAACAAGCCGAATACGCCACCTGATGCGCCAATAGTCGGCACCATGGCGCCGCCCATCATGCGAGAGACGAACAAGTGCATTACTGCCGCGCCAACTACACAGGCAAAATAATAAAACAGGTAGCGACGCATGCCGAGCACTCGCTCGATCTCCGAACCGAACATGTAAAGCGCAAACATGTTGAAGAAAATATGCGTCAAATTATTCGGGTCGTGCAAAAACCCATACGTCACCAACTGCCAGAAGTGAAACAGCGGCGTACCCCAGGGCCACAGCGCAAACCAACCGACATTGTCGCCGCGAACCAACCACTGAATAAAGAAGACGCCGACATTCGCCAATATCAGCGCACGGGTAATGGGTAACAACGCATTCATCGGCTACACCAACACCCGTTCAATGCCGCCGTTATTGGCGCGCTGCACATAGTCCACCAGCCAGTTCTCGCCCAGCACATGCTTGGCGATTTCCACTACGATGTAATCGGCCTCGGTACCCGAGTCGTCGTTGTAGCGTTTCAAACCCTGCATACAGGAAGGGCAGGATGTCAGTATCTTCACCTCGCCGGTGAAGCCGTCGCTGCGAATCTTATCGGCGCCGGCACGCATTTCCTGTTCCTTGCGATAACGTACCTGCGTGGAAATATCCGGACGCGTAATCGCCAATGTGCCTGACTCGCCGCAGCAACGATCGTTCTTTTCGATCTTGCCGTTGAGCTTGTCGTTCATCAGCGTATTCACCACCTTGAGCGGGTCATAGCTCTTCATCGGGGTGTGACAAGGATCGTGATACATGTAGCGTGTACCGGTCACGCCCTCCAGTCGCACGCCCTTTTCCATCAGATATTCGTGAATATCGATGATGCGGCAGCCCGGGAAAATCTCTTCAAACTTGTAACCCTGCAACTGGTCGTAGCAGGTGCCGCAACTAACCACCACAGTCTGAATATCCAGATAGTTGAGCGTGTTGGCAACGCGATGAAACAACACGCGATTGTCCGTGACGATCTTGTCGGCTTTATCCGATTGTCCCGAACCACGCTGCGGATAACCGCAGCACAAATAGCCAGGCGGCAACACCGTTTGTACGCCCACCTGCCAGAGCATGGCTTGCGTGGCTAACCCCACCTGCGAGAACAGGCGCTCGGAACCGCAACCCGGAAAATAAAACACTGCTTCATTCTCGGCAGAACCGCGCTTGGGATCGCGAATGATGGGCACGTAGTTACTGTCTTCAATGTCCAGCAAAGCGCGCGCAGTGCGCTTGGGCAAATTGCCCGGCATCTTCTTGTTGATGAAGTGAATCACCTGCTCGGTGACCTTCGGCTTGCCGCCGGTGGTGGCCGGCGGACGCTTGGTTTGCGATTTGGCGAAGGCGCTTAACACCGTGTTACCCAGACGCTGCGCCTTGTAACCCCAATCGATCATGATCTTGCGGGTGAGCTTGATGGTCTCCGGATTGGTGGCATTCAAAAACAACATCGACGCTGCGGTGCCGGGGTTAAAACGCTTCTTGCCCATCCGCCGTAACAGATCACGCATCGCCATAGACACTTCACCGAAGTCGATATCCACCGGGCATGGAGTCTCACACTTGTGGCAGACCGTGCAGTGATCGGCCACGTCGCTGAACTCGTCCCAATGTTGAATCGACACGCCGCGACGCGTTTGTTCTTCATACAAGAACGCCTCAATCAACAATGACGTAGCAAGAATTTTGTTACGTGGCGAGTACAACAGATTGGCGCGCGGCGAATGTGTGGCGCACACCGGTTTGCACTTGCCGCAGCGCAGACAATCCTTGATCGCATCCGAAATCGAACTGATGTCTGACTGCTGCATGATGAGCGATTCATGGCCCAACAGGTTGAAGCTGGGCGTGTAAGCAAACCGCAAATCAGCGCCGGGCAGTAGCTTGCCCTTGTTGAACCTGCCATCCGGATCAATGCGCTGCTTGTAGTTGCGAAAATCCAGCGTCTCGGCGTCGGTCAGAAATTCCAGCTTGGTAATACCAATGCCATGTTCACCGGAAATGACGCCATCAAGCTGACGCGCGATACCCATGATGCGCTCCACCGCATGGGTGGCGGTCTTGAGCATTTCATAGTTGTCGGAGTTCACTGGAATGTTGGTATGCACATTGCCATCGCCGGCGTGCATGTGCAGCGCCACCCACACACGGCCGCGCAGCACCCGTTTGTGCACTTCCTGACATTCGTTCAACACCGGCGCGAATCCTGCGCCCGAGAAGATATGCCGCAGTTGATTGCGTACTTCCTGCTTCCAACTGATGCGAATGCTGCGATCCTGCACTACGTCGAAAATGCGCAAGTTGGCGTCTTTGCTTAGGCGTTGCTCAAAATCTTTAAGCAGCGGCGCGTAGCCCAAGTCACTGAGTATGGGCAATGCTGCACTCAGGCTATCGTCCAGATGTTGCGACAGATAGGACCAGCGCTTGCGCACTCTGGCGATTAACGCCAACGCTTCCGCAGGACGTTCACCCAACATTTCCGAGGCCGGCAGGCGATTCAGTTCCGGGTCGTCGGTGGCGGCGAGTTTCAGTTCACCGCTCAAATAGGCTTGCAGCTCGTCCAGCAATTCCAGCTTGTTCTTGAGCGACAACTCGATATTGATGCGCTCGATGGCATCGGTGTATTCGCCCATACGCGGCAGCGGAATCACCACGTCTTCGTTGATCTTGAAGGCGTTGGTGTGTTTGGCAATGGCAGCGGTACGCGAGCGATCCGCCCAGAATTTCTTGCGGGCATCGGCGTTAACGGCAATGAAGCCCTCGCCGGTGCGGGCATTCGCCAGACGCACTACTTCTGAAGTGGCCAGGCCCACGGCCGCGTCATCATCACCGACGATATCGCCGATCAACACCATCTTCGGCAAGGTGCCGCGCTTGGACTTGGTGGTGTAACCCACAGCGCGTAAGTAACGTTCGTCGAGATGTTCGAGGCCCGCCAGCAACACGCCAGTACGCTGCGTGTTGTGATCCAGATAATCTTTGATCTCGACAATCGACGGAATGGCATCGCGCGCCTGGCCGAAAAACTCCAGACACACGGTACGCGCATGCTTGGGCATGCGATGTACCACCCAGCGCGCCGAGGTAATCAGGCCATCGCAACCTTCCTTTTGCACACCGGGCAGACCGCCCAAGAATTTATCGGTGACATCCTTGCCCAAGCCAACCTTGCGGAATTTCTGGCCTGGTATATCCAGGCGTTCGGTGCGCAGCGTGCGAGCACGATCCGGATGTTCGCGTCCGTCTTTCCAGGTCAGCTCGAAGCTGGCAACTTCGGCATCGTGAATCTTGCCAAGGTTGTGGCCGAAGCGTTCCACCTCCAACCAATTGCCTTCGGGATCAACCATGCGCCACCAGGCGAGATTGTCCACCGCCGTACCCCATAGCACCGCCTTCTTGCCGCCGGCGTTCATGGCCACATTGCCACCCACACAGGACGCATCCGCTGAAGTTGGATCAACCGCGAACACATAACCGGCACGCTCGGCCATATCGGCAACGCGCTTGGTCACTACGCCCGCTTCGGTAAAAATCGTCGGCACCGGATGCGCCACATCGGGCAGGCGAATTGTTTCCACCGGCGTGATGGTTTCCAGTTTTTCGGTATTGATCACCGCCGAGAACGGTGTGAGTGGAATGGCGCCGCCGGTATAGCCGGTGCCACCGCCGCGCGGGATCACGGTCAGTCCCAATTCAAAGCAACTGCGCACCAACTGCGGAATCTCGGCTTCGGTATCCGGCATCAACACCACAAACGGAAACTCAACGCGCCAGTCGGTGGCGTCGGTGACATGCGAAGTGCGCGCATACGCATCGAAGCAGACGTTGTCTTTATGCGTGTGCTTGGTCAGTAGCTTGCGAGCTTTGGCCCGCAGTTGTTCGGTTTGCTTGAACGCGGCTTCAAAAGCTTGCACAGCTTGACGCGCCGCAGCCAGTAACTCGCCCACTTTGCGGTCGCGCTCGGCATCGGCGGCATCACGACGCTTGTCGATCTCGCCCAAGCGATGATGCAGCGCTTCGATCAGCAGACCGCGCCGCTTGGGGTTATCCAGCAAGTCATCCTGCAAGTAGGGGTTACGCTGCACCACCCAGATATCGCCCAGCACTTCATACAACATGCGCGCCGAGCGTCCGGTGCGACGCTCTTCGCGCAGCTCGTGCAGCACCTGCCACAAGGGCTCACCCAGCAAGCGAATGACGATTTCGCGGTCGGAGAACGAGGTGTAGTTGTAGGGAATCTCGCGTAACCGGGCGTGCGGCTCGAAATTCACTCGTGGCGGCTCTAACTCATTGTCTTCAAAGGGCAACGGCAGGGAGGCGTTCATCTACTCAGGGTAACCAGAGGCTGATTGGGCAGCCATTGTAAACGTTGCCGGGGTGCGATGTGCTGACCAAGCGGTTCAGGAACGATTCATAGGCTCCGGCCTATTGTCACCCCCAGGAACCGGCACTAGGGCAACCAGCCCAGGACCGGTAACCGATGACTACGGAGGTGACCCATGAAAATGCGAATGCTACTGAGTGCTGTGATGGCCACGGGCATGCTGCTCACTGCGACGGTGCAGGCCAGCGACCGCGATAGTGATCGACGCCACGACCGCCAAGCCGACCACGATGACCGCTACGACTCACGCCGTGACCGCTATGACTCACGCCAGGACCGCTACGACTCACGCCATGACCGTTATCGTGGGCGCGATAACTATCGTCACCATCAGCGTGAACGCTATCACGACCATCACTACCGTCATCGTCCTTACCACTATGGGCCGCGCTACCATCACTATCCGCGCCAGTCGCACTACGACTACCCCTATCGCCCGTATAGCCCTTATGGATTGAGCGGTTCGCTGAT
>JANMSB010000287.1:0-5145 GCA_031388915.1 Pseudomonadota bacterium
CCCGACTCCGCTGCCGAATAATCCGCACGCAGTCGATGTCCGCTTCCAGATAAGCGGCCTTAAGGAACTGGTCGTACATGGCCTCCTGCGCCGGCTGATCGTATTGCTTGCGCTCCAATTGATACGCAAAACGCAGTTGCAATTTTCCAGCACCGGGCTCTTCGATGCTGACCACCAGCATGCCAACGCCACGATCTTCGGCCGCTTCGGTTTCAATCACCAGGCGTTGCATGGGCTCCAACCGCACCCGATCGCGCACTTTAAACGAACCGAAATTCAGCTCGCGCGCCAGCAGATATTGTCCTCGTAGCACGATGCGCGCGCTCTCCAAGTGCTCGATAAACACACCGGGCTGTTCGGCGCGCAGCAGCAAACCCTGCCATAGCTGCGCGCGCGTCAGTGGTTCAATCAATGGGTTCAGCGGATCGTTCACCTGTACCAGATGCTCGAACTTCATGGCGTTGCTGATCCAGCGCCACTCATTTCATTGCTGGGGGTCATTGCCTCCGCCATCGTGGTGACTAACGGCTTCATGAAGAACGAATCTTCCGGCATGCAGTTGGCGATCACGCCCTGTCGGGCCAGCGCATCGCGCACTACCGGCCCTACTGCCGCGACCTGCACACGTGCAAAAGCAGCCTGCAACGCATCCGCGTCGCCCACCGTGAACAAGCGACTGATCTGCGCCATGCTGGTGAAGGCAATGATGTCCACCTCACCGGTAGCCATGCGCTTGATCAAGTCATGCACCTGCGCATCATCCACCGCATCGGTATACACATACGGCGATACCGGCAGTGGCTGCGCGCCCACGCTGCGCAAGTAATCGATCAATGGCAGATTGGGTTCGGCGCCGTACAACTGCACACCAACACAATGGCCATGCAGGTCAAGACCGCGCAGCGTTTCGATCACGCCGGTGGTGGTGGGCTGCACCGCGCTATGCGTAGGCTGTAACCCCAACTCACGCAGCGCACGCGCCGGCTTGGGTCCGCGCGTGAGGGTGGGTACTTGAGCCAGACGACTGACGAACGCTGCGCGCCACTCCGGCCGATGCCGGTCGATGCACGCCAGTATCCGCCGCAAGCCCTCGCCAGTGAGCAGGATTAACTCATTGCACTGACCTGCATTGAATGCTTCGATCCACTGCAGCACCGGTTGCGGGTCCGGCGCATCCTTGATAGCCACCAACGGGCAACGCAGCACCGTCGCGCCGCGCCGTTCCAGCAAGCCGCAAAACACATCTAGTTGCCGCGCCTCCGGCACTGCCACCAGTTTGCCGTTCAAAGCAGAATCGATTGAAGTCTGTTCGGACATGGGCGCAACGCTAAGTCAGTCACTGCTAACGATCAAGCGGTATTGACACCGACAGGGCGGCAGTAGAAGACAGAGACTTAAGCGACCGATTGCCCCTGCACCAGTGCCCGTTGCAGGGTCTCGATGGTGAACCTCAGCCGCGTCGCCAGTTGCTCGCCGTAGCCCTTGAGCACTGCGTGGTTTGCCTGCGCGGCCTCGGCCTCGAATTGCTCGCACAGCGCCAGCAGCGCTACGGCATGAAGATTGGCGCAGGCGCCTTTGAGTTTGTGAATGGTCCGCAGCAACATCTGCCGGTCGTCACGCGCGATGTGGCGCATGATTTCGGCATGGCACTGCTGGGCGCTATGCACATAGGTCTCGATCAATTCACGGCCGAACTGCGCATCGTCACCGATCATGGCGTTGAATTTTTGCATATCGACATACGCCGTGTGCACGGCAGGCACGGGATCGTTGGGCGAACCTGTGCCTGGCGCTTGACCGGCGACGTAGCCAGCCGGAAGCGGGGCAGTGCGGCTGCAATGTTTTTCGACGATGGCGCGCAGTTGCT
This sequence comes from Pseudomonadota bacterium, assembly GCA_031388915.1. Taxonomy (GTDB): domain Bacteria; phylum Pseudomonadota; class Gammaproteobacteria; order Steroidobacterales; family Steroidobacteraceae; genus CAILZL01. Next base: position 1,868 of record JANMSB010000287.1, read on the forward strand.
CCACGTCGATGGGCTTGCTCAGAAAGCCGTCCATACCCGCGTCCAAACACTGCTCCAATTGACCGCTCATGGCATTGGCGGTCAACGCGATGATCGGCGTGCGGCGCTGCCCGCCTTCTATCTCGCGCATGTTGCGCGTTGCCTCATAGCCGTCCATGACCGGCATTTGCAGATCCATCAACACCAGTTGATAGCGGTGGTCGGCAAATTCAGCCACCGCTTCGGCGCCGTCGCCAGCCACGGTAACCGTGCAGCCCAAACGTTCGAGAAAGCGCACCGCGACTTTTTGATTGACCGCATTATCTTCGGCCAACAGCACCTCGCCGGTATGACGCGCCTGCGCCGGCTGCTCCTGCAAGGCGCCGCGCGTGATCATGGGCTGGCTTTGCATGTGCCATGCGCGCGCTTCATGCGACAGGGTGCGTTCCAAGCATTCCAGCAACTCACGGGTGCGAATGGGTTTGGTGAGGTAGCCGGCAAACCCTGCCCCGGCGAAGCGCGCCAGATCGCCATGACCATCCATAGAGGTAAGTATCACTACGCGCGCGTCGCGCATCTCTGCCTGTGCGTTAATGGCATTGCCCAGCATGGCGCCATCCATGCCGGGCATCTGGTAGTCGGCCAGCACTACATCGAACGGTTGTTGATTCGCTATCGCCTCGCGCATTGCGGCTAACGCGCTCTCGCCGTCGGCCGCTTGTTCAACCCAGTAGCCGGCATGCACCAGTTGGCCGCTTAACACGCGGCGATTGGTGGCGTTGTCGTCGACAATCAGAATGCGCTTGCCCGATGCGCTCATTGAACGAGGCTCGACCGCGCGCGCCGACTGCACCTCTGCCATCGGCGCTGTGAACCAGAAGGTGGAGCCCTTGCCCAATTCGCTGGCGACGCCGGCCTGCCCACCCATCAATTCGGCCAAGCGCTTGACGATGGACAATCCCAAGCCAGTGCCGCCGAAGCGACGCGTCGTAGAAGCGTCGGCCTGCACAAACGGCCGAAACAGCGTCTCCAGTGTGGCGGCATCGATGCCGATGCCGGTGTCGCGCACTTCAAAATAGATGAGCGCCTGATCCTGGTGGCGGCCCGGCGTGCACACCGTCACCACAATTTCACCCTGGCGCGTAAATTTAATGGCGTTACCGACCAAGTTAATCAGGCATTGGCGGATACGTTGCGGGTCGCCCAATAGGCGCTGCGGCACCTCTGGCCGCACATCCACCACCAGTTCGAGTTGTTTGCCCGCTGCTTGAAAGCCCAGCATGGCGCCCACGTCCTCGACCTGTGCGCGCACATCCATTTCAATCGTTTCGATGTCGAGCTTGCCTGCTTCTATCTTGGAGAAATCCAGCAGGTCGTTGATCACCGAGAGCAGCGCATCGGCGCTGCTGCGCACGGTTTCGGCGTATTCAAGCTGGGTGCGATCCAACTTGGTATCCAGCAGCAACCCGGTCATGCCGATGATGCCGTTCATCGGCGTGCGAATTTCATGACTGACGTTGGCCAGGAACTCGCTCTTGGCGCGATTGGCCGCTTGGGCTTCCTGGGTCGCCTTGATCAGTTCCTCGTGGGCAAGATGCGCCGCAGTCACGTCTTGCAACGATCCGGAGAGGCGGAACACCTTACCGGCGGCGTCGAACTCCACTTTCGCGCGGGTATGCACCCATATCCACCGGCCATCCCGGGTGCGCGTGCGATGCTGCACATCAAGCGCCGCACCCGACGCCAGGGAGTGCTGCCGGGCCTCCAATACGCGCGGCAAGTCCTCGGGATGGATCATGGCAGTGATCCACTGCTCGGTAACCGCATCCGGCACCTCATCGGCATCGTAGCCGAGAATCTCGAACCACCGCGGCGAACACCACAGGCTGTATTCCGGCGTCACTTCGCCTTCCCACAAACCATCTTGCGTGCCGCGAATCGCGCGTTCGAAACGTTCGCGAGCGATGCGCAACTTGTCTTCGGCCAGCTTCTGTTGATGAATATCGCGAATCGACCCCGATACACGCACCGCCCGACCCTCGGCATCGAACTCCGCGTCGCTGCGCACATGTACCCAGCGCCACTCGCCACTGGCATGCTGCATGCGCATGTCAAAGGCGTAGGACGACTCGGTAGCGAGGCGCCGCTGCGCCAATTCAAGCTGGATCGGCAAATCGTCCGGGTGCACCAGCGCGTTGTACTGCGCCAAGGTACTTAACTCGAACTCCGGCGGATAACCCAGCAAGCTGCGATAACTGGCCGACGCCCAATACTTCATCGTCAGCAAATCGATTTCCCAATGTCCTTCCTGGCTTGACACCGACGCACGTTGCAAACGATTTTGCACTTCGCGTAATTCGACAGCCTGCTGCTTGAACTGCTCGGACGCGATGACATCCTGAGTGCACTCCTGCGTGATGCCGATCAACCGTACCGGGCGACCGGTTGCGTCGTAAATGACTCTGGCATGGCCGCGGTAGAAACGCACCGCGCCGTCCGGCGCGCGAATGCGAAACTGCTGCGCAATGGTGGTGGCGCGCGCGGCAATGGCCGCTTTAATGGCCGCATTGGCTGCGTTGCGTTCGGCCTCGTCCATCAGCATCGTGAATTGGTAGTACACCGTGGCGGCATCGACCTGTTCCAATCCCAAGCCTTGCGGACGATTGGCATCCCACAGGGTCGCGCCTTTCATGCTGCTTTCCCACATCCACAAGCCGGCCGCCTCGGCCGCCAGGGTCAGCTTCTCCAAAGTTTCCTGGCGCTGCGTTGCCAGCGCCTGCATCTGCCGGCTGGCGGTCCACACTAACGTTTCCTTGCGCACCTGATGCACCGTCGCCAGACCCAGCAAGGCCACCGACCAAATGCAGCATATGGCTAGCGCTGCGTTAGCCGCCGCAGCCCACAACAGGGTGCCAACGGGTATCGAGCGTATCTCCAGCAGTGCGAATGCCGTACCCAGGCCGGCCGCTAGATACACATGCCAGCGACGCGACGACCACAGACTAATCAGCACCACACCGACAAACGCAACACTGAGCGTGCCAACATGCGGCAGATAGACAACGCCGACAAACAACGCTGCTGCTAACGCAATCACCAGCGGTAATCGATTCGTGCGCGCCAAGGCTTGCTCTGTTTTCATGTAACCCGCGCTGTCCGCACTGGATACCGGACGCGTGACGTGACGCGCCGGTGCTATGTCGGCTGCGGTATTCCCGTCAGCGCCAGCGACCGTGCATGGCAGTCAGTATGTGTATCGACTGAAAAACCCAGACTATGTTCGGCCGCATCCGTCGGCA
>JANMSB010000353.1:0-4039 GCA_031388915.1 Pseudomonadota bacterium
CAGGCGGTGGTAGGCACTGGCGCCGCGGAAAAGACACAAGTACAACTCATGGTGAAACGCTTGCTGAAACTGACGGGTGAACTGGGCGCCGATGCCGCCGATGCGCTGGCCATTGCGTTGTGTCATGCCCATTCGCGCCGCTTGCGTAGTTTGCTCGGTGCGGCTGGCGCGAAGGCGATGCGTAAATGATCGGCTTTCTGCGTGGCAAGCTGGTAGCCAAGCAACCGCCGCAATTGGTGGTGGACGTGGGCGGCGTGGGCTACGAGCTCGATGCGCCCATGTCGACATTCTATGGCTTGCCTGGCACGGGCAGTGATGTGCATTTGTTCACGCATCTGGTGGTGCGCGAAGATGCGCACATCCTGTTTGGTTTTGGTTCGGATCGCGAACGACGCATGTTCCGCGAACTGCTCAAAGTGTCGGGCATCGGTCCCAAGTTGGCGCTCTCGATTCTGTCCGGCATCAATGTCGATGAGCTGCTGATGTGTGTGACCGTCGCCGATGCCGATTCGCTAGTGCGCATTCCCGGTGTGGGCCGCAAGACCGCCGAACGCTTGCTGATTGAAATGCGCGATCGAGTGAAGGGCTTTGGCGAACTTTCCGGTCTGCCGCAGTTCACACAAGCCAATGGCCAGAGTGGCAGCGGCGCCCAGAGCGAAGCCTTCAGCGCCTTGGTGGCCTTGGGTTACAAGCCTATCGAGATCACCAAGCTGCTCAAAGCAGTTGATCCGAGTGTCACCAGCGTGGAAGAAATCATTCGGCATGCTCTCAAAGCGGCGGTGCAGAAATAATGATCCAGCAAGACCGCATCATCTCGGCCGGTGAACAAGGCGAGGACGAAACTTACGATCGCGCCGTGCGGCCGAAAAGATTGGCGGACTATGTCGGCCAGCAGGCAGTGCGCACGCAGATGGAAATTTTCATCGCAGCGGCGCGTAAGCGTAACGAAGCGCTGGATCACGTATTGATTTTCGGCCCCCCGGGCCTGGGTAAAACTACGTTGGCCAATATCATCGCCAACGAATTGGGCGTAGGCCTCAAACAAACCTCAGGTCCCGTGATCGAACGGCCCGGCGATCTGGCGGCGTTGCTGACCAACTTGCAGGCGCATGATGTGTTGTTCGTCGATGAGATTCATCGTCTCAGTCCAGTGGTCGAAGAAATTTTGTATCCGGCCATGGAGGACTACCAGCTCGACATCATGATCGGTGAAGGTCCGGCGGCGCGTTCCATCAAACTCGATCTGCCGCCGTTTACGCTGGTTGGCGCGACGACGCGCGCCGGGCTCTTGACCTCGCCATTGCGCGATCGCTTCGGCATCGTGCAGCGTTTGGAGTTTTACAGCGTCGCTGACCTGACCAGCATCGTGCAACGCTCGGCATCTATCTTGGGTGTACCCATGGATAACGAAGGCGCGCAGCACATTGCCCTGCGTTCGCGTGGTACGCCGCGTATTGCCAATCGTCTGCTGCGCCGGGTGCGCGATTACGCCGAAGTGAAAGCCAGTGGCGCCGTCAGCGGCAACATTGCGCAAGCGGCCTTGGACATGCTGGATGTCGATCCACTGGGTTTCGACATGATGGACCGCAAACTGCTGTTGGCCATCATGGAAAAATTCGATGGCGGTCCAGTGGGCGTGGAAAGCATGGCCGCCATGCTCGGCGAAGAACGCGGCACCATTGAAGATGTGATCGAACCGTACTTGATTCAGCAGGGTTTCTTGATGCGTACCGCCCGTGGCCGCATGGCGACACGCAGCGCCTACCTGCATTTTGGCCTCAAACTACCCGAGCGCGCATTGACGCCGGATTTGTTTCGCGAGGGTGACGCGTGATGACGGGGCTTGTCCAGACGGAAATAGCTAAGTCTGAGTTTGTGTGGCCGGTGCGCGTTTATTGGGAAGATACCGATGCTGGCGGCGTGGTCTACTACGCCAATTATCTGAAGTTCATGGAACGGGCCCGCACCGAATGGTTGCGCTCGTCGGGCATCGAGCAATTGCCGTTGATGGAACAAGATGGCGTGCTGATGGTCGTTGCTCATGTGGAAGCAAGTTATCGACGCCCGGCGCGTTATGGAGATTTGCTACAAGTGGTGAGCAGTATTTCTGAACTCGGCAAGGTTAGTTTGAGTTTTGCACAGCGCGTCTACCGCGAGTCGGTGGACGGCGAATTGTTATTGGACAGCAAGGTCAAGGTGGGTTGCATTGATGCGACGAACTTCCGCCCCAAGGCCCTGCCGAAGTCCGTTATTGCGAGTTTGACTGGGAGCTTGAAAGCGTATGAATGATATGTCGGTGTTGGAGTTGGTGCGCGATGCCAGCATTGTCGTGCAGTTGGTGATGGCGTTATTACTGGCTGCTTCCGTGATGTCGTGGATGATTATTCTGCGCAAGCGTTCCGAGCTGGTTAAAACCCGCGACGACGCCGACAAGTTCGAAGACGAGTTCTGGTCGGGTGGCGATCTCACCGCCATGTATCGCCGCTTGGAAGCACACAAGGGCAAGGCGCGCGGTGTGGCGAGTATTTTCGAGTCGGGCTTTCGCGAGTTTGGTCGTATGCGCCAACACGGCGCCATCGGTTCCGATCAAATCATCGAAGGCAGCCGGCGCGCGATGCGTGCTGCCTTGCTCAAGGAAACGGATCGGTTGGAGAATAGTTTATCGATGCTGGCCACCATCGGTTCCACCAGCCCCTACGTCGGATTGTTCGGCACGGTGTGGGGCATCATGAGCGCCTTTCACGGCCTGGGTAATGCGGCGCAGGTGACGCTGGCGCAGGTCGCTCCCGGCATTTCCGAAGCGTTGGTCGCAACCGCAATGGGCTTGTTTGCAGCGATCCCAGCGGTGATTTTCTATAACCGCTACGCCGATCAAGTCAGCCGCCTGGAATTGCGCTACGACACCTTCGTCGAAGAGCTGACCACCATTTTGCAGCGTAGCGCCACCACCCGCCCGGCACCCGCAAGTCCGGCAAGTAAAGGGCCCTGACCATGGCGCGACGCGGCCGTAAGTTAATGGGTGAAATCAACGTCGTACCCTACATCGACGTGATGCTGGTGTTGCTGATCATTTTCATGATCACCGCGCCGTTGATGTCGCAGGGCATCAAAGTAGAATTGCCCAAGGCCGGCGCCGCACCCTTGCCGCCGGACCCCAGGAATCAACCACCGCTGATTCTCAGTGTGGACCGCACTGGTAATTACTACCTGAGCGTGGGCAGTAAGCCCGAACAAGCCCTCGATGCCGATGCAGTGACCGAGCGCGTGGCGGCGGTGTTGCGTCGTGAGCCGACGACTACCGTGCTGGTGAAAGCGGATACCGCCGTGCCCTATGGCCAAGTTGTGCAAGGCATGGTGTTGCTGCAACGAGCCGGCGCGGCACAGGTGGGTTTTGTCACCGATCCGGCCACCGCGGCTAGCGCAAAACGTAAAACCAAGTAATGAAGTCGCAGACTCACTATTGGCAGGAAGAATCGAGCGCCCAGTTCAAGTACGAGGTCAAGTACTGGGGTGGCGCGTTGTTGATTCATGTGCTGCTGGGGCTGTTGTTGGTCGGCTTTAGTTGGCGTTCGCAGCAGGCCGTGGTGCCACAGTTGGCCATCAATGCCGTGTTGGTGGATCGCAATACCTTGAATCAACTGGCCAGACAAAAGCCCGCGCCACCGGTGGAAGACAACAGCAAACAACAAGAGTTGGAAAAGCAGCGCCAACAACAGGAACAACTCAAACAAGAAAAATTGAAACAAGATCAGCTCAAGCAGGAGCAACTTGAGCTGCAACGTGTTCAAGATGAGCAGCGGCGTACTGCAGAAGCCGAAAAACAAAAACAGGTGGAAGTGCAGCGTAAAGCCGAGCAAGCCGAACAGAAACGCAAGCAGCAGGAAGTCGACCAGAAACGCGTTGCCGAGATTCAGCAAAAGCAACGCGATGCCGAGCTGAAACGCCAGGCTGACGCCGATGCCAAGGCCCAGACTGCCAAGGAAGCGGAACTCAAAGCACAATTGGCTGCCGAAGAGGGGCGGGCTAGTGCGGTGAACGC
>JANMSB010000400.1:0-14074 GCA_031388915.1 Pseudomonadota bacterium
CTGCGTACACGCGCTGCTGCATAGCGCCAGGCCGGAGGAGAGGAGTAATCGACGCGAGATTTGAACAGGCATGAAGCAAAACCGTGATAGCGACAGCGATAAGTACGCAGCAATTGCGTAAGCGGATTCAAGTATCGAGATAGGCCGCGTCAACCCTGACTGTTACGAGCTGAACAGTAGCGCAGCGCAAACCCAGTATCCGTGGAAAAATTTGCTGGGATTGTCATACAGGCCGCTAGGGAAAGTCTGATTAACGTGCCACTGTCATTTCGACCGAAGGGAGAAATCTTGCAGATGCTTGATCCCGTGCATAGGCAGAAAAACAAGATTTTTTTCTGCGCTCGAAATGACAGGTAATTCAGGCATTCCTTAGCGCTTCAAAAATGAACTTAGCACTGTACATCGACATCACACCGCCCATTTTGCAAATGGTATGTAAGGAAAAAAATCCGGGTTAATAGAACACAGCCTATTTGCTGACTACTTGCCCCACCAACACCTCAACCCCTCGCCTCGCCAGCGCACTTAATCCCTCGCCATCACTCTGCACATGCTCGATGATTTGCTTGCGCATGCGCGGGTCCCAGTAGTTGCGCAGGTGGGTGGCGATGTTGTGCGCGGCTTCATCGGGGTTGGCTGCGCCGTGGAAGAATGCGGCGATGTCGTTGGTCATGGTGACTAAGCGTTCGATATGCATAGCGTCATGCCGCGCCGGTTAATAAACGTTGGGGATGCGCGTACACCACCTGTTGATGCGGACGTGCAAAGCCGACTAACGTGAGATTGGCTTCTTCGGCCAGACGGATTGCCAATGCAGTGGCGGCAGATACCGCGGCCAACAAGGTGATGCCAACTGTCGCGGCCTTTTGCACCATTTCATAACTGGCGCGGCTGGTGATGAGCAGGTAACCGGCGCTGCAATCGATGTTCGCACGCACCAGGGCGCCGATGACTTTATCCAGCGCGTTGTGACGGCCCACATCTTCGCGCACCAGTTGAATGCCCTTGCCGGGCAGCGCCCAGGCAGCCGCATGTACGCTGCCGGTTTTTGCATTCAAGGGCTGGCGGGCGTGTAGTTCGGCCAGTGCCGCCTGTAATTCGTCAGCGGTGATGCTCACGCCCTGCGCCACTGGCGCGGGATGACGAATCGCTTGTTCGATGGTCTCCGCGCCGCATAAGCCGCAGCCGGTGCGACCGGTGAGATTGCGTTGTCGACGCAGCAATGCGGCGAAACGTTCGGTGTCGATGCTGATGCGCACTTCCAATGTACCTTGCTCATTGAACAACTCTACCGAGCGAATCTCATTGGGTTTGTCGACCAAGGCTTCGCTCAGGGTAAAGCCAACCGCTAAGTCTTCCAGATCGGCCGGCGTGGCCAGCATTACCACATGCGGGATGCCGTGATAACTCAGCGCAATGGGTTGTTCCTCGGCCACGTGATCGAGCGTGTATTCAATCGTGCCATCTACCCAACGTTGCACGCGTACTTCGCTGTGCAATGCTGGCACAGCTTGTTCCACTGGTGTGGCTTTAGGTGTGACTGACATTGCGCACTCGAACAATGTTGCGTTGTCGTTCGGTCAGCTCGCGATGCCGCTTCTGCCATTCGGAAGGCTGCGTTACTTTTACCACTTGCACTGCCGTCACTTTGTACTCGGGGCAGTTGGTGGCCCAGTCGGAATTTTCGGTGGTTACCACATTCGCGCCGGATTCGGGGAAATGGAACGTGGTGTACACCACGCCCGGCTGTACTCGCTCGGTGACCACCGCGCGCAACACCGTTTCGCCGGCACGGCTGGCCACGCCTACCCAATCGCCATCGGTAATGCCGCGTGTCTCGGCATCGTGTGGATGTAGTTCCAGTTGATCTTCGTCATGCCACACCACGTTCGCGGTGCGCCGCGTTTGCGCGCCGACGTTGTACTGCGTCAGCACGCGCCCGGTGGTGAGAATCAATGGGAAGCGGCTGGTGACGCGCTCGCTGGTGGGCACATATTCAGTGACAAAGAATTTGCCCTTACCACGTACAAAGTGATCGACATGCATGGTGGGCGTGCCGTCGGGCGCCGCGCCATTGCAGGGCCACTGGATGCTGCCGAGTTGATCGAGTTTGTCGTAGCTGACGCCGGTGAAGGTGGGTGTGAGTGCCGCAATCTCCGCCATGATCTCGGACGGATGCGTGTACTGCATGGGATAACCCAGGGCATTCGACAACAACACAGTGGCTTGCCAATCCGCATATCCCGCGCGCGGCTCCATCACTTTGCGCACTCGCGAGATGCGACGTTCGGCATTGGTAAAGGTGCCGTCTTTTTCCAAGAAGGAAGCGCCGGGCAGGAACACATGCGCGTACTTGGCGGTTTCGTTGAGGAACAAGTCCTGCACCACGACGCATTCCATTGCCGCGAACGCTGCCGTGACATGGTGTGTGTTGGGATCGGACTGCGCCATGTCTTCGCCTTGGATGTACATGCCTTTGAAACTGCCGTCGAGCGCTGCCTCGAACATATTGGGGATACGCAACCCCGGCTCGGCATCCAAGGTGACCTGCCATACCGATTCGAACAGTGCGCGAGTTGCGCCATCGGAGATATGTCGATAGCCGCTGAGCTCGTGCGGGAACGAACCCATATCGCAGGAACCCTGCACATTATTCTGGCCGCGCAATGGGTTCACACCCACGCCTTCGCGACCGAGATTACCGGTGGCCATGGCCAGATTGGCAATACTCATTACCGTGGTGGTGCCCTGACTATGTTCGGTGACGCCTAAGCCGTAGTAAATCGCGCCATTGTTGGCTTGCGCATATAACCGCGCCGCGCCGCGCACTAAGTCGGCGGGCACGCCGGTGGTCGCGGTCGTGGCTTCGGGCGAGCGATCCGCATGCGCCACGAAGGCTTGCCATTTCTGGTACGACTCAGCCTCACAGCGATCATGAATATACGGCTCGCGTGCGAGTCCTTCGGTCACCACCACATGCGCCAGCGCATTCATCAACGCCACGTTGGTGCCCGGTCGCAACTGCAAGTGATAGTCGGCCTGGATATGCGGCGTGCGCACCAAGCTGATGACACGCGGATCGACCACAATGAGCTTGGCGCCTTCGCGCAAGCGACGTTTGAGTTGCGAAGCAAATACCGGATGACCTTCGGTGGGGTTGGCGCCCACCACCATCACCACATCGGCCTTCATGACCGAGCTAAACTCCTGCGTGCCAGCCGATTCACCCAAGGTTTGTTTCAAGCCATAACCGGTAGGCGAGTGGCATACGCGCGCACAGGTGTCGACGTTGTTATTGCCGAAGGCAGCACGCACCAGCTTTTGCACTAGATAGGCTTCTTCGTTGGTGCATCGTGAAGAAGTGATACCACCCACCGAATCTTTGCCGTAGTGGGCTTGAATGCGTTTGAACTCGCGGGCTGCATAGGAAATGGCTTCGTCCCATGACACTTCGCGCCAGGGATCGCTGATCTTCTGCCGGATCATGGGCGTTAACACCCGGTCGGTGTGGGTGGCATAGCCATAGGCGAAGCGTCCTTTCACGCAGGCATGGCCTTGGTTAGCGTGGCCATCGCGATTAGGCACCATGCGAACTACTTCACTACTGGCTTCGTTGTTTTTCACTTCGGCTTTGAAGGAACAACCGACACCGCAGTAAGCGCAGGTGGTAGTAACAGCACGCTCCGGCAGCGGCATGGCGAGCAAAGTTTTTTCTTGCAACGCGGTGGTGGGGCAAGCCTCGACACATGCGCCGCAGGACACGCACTCCGATTCCAGGAACGACTCATCCTGACTGGCCACCACGCGCGAAGCAAAGCCGCGGCCTTCGATGGTCAACGCCAGCGTACCCTGCACTTCGTCGCAGGCGCGTACGCAGCGCGAACACACGATGCAGGCATTGGGATCGAAGCTGAAATACGGATTGCTGTCATCCTTGGCCAAGCCCAGATGACGCAGACCGTTATCGCCATAGCGCGTGCTGTGCACACCCAAGCGCTGCGCCATCGCCTTGATCTCAGTGCGCACCTGTGTGCCTGGAGGCGCCTGATCGCTGAGCAAGTCTTGCGGATGATCCGAGACATACAGCTCCATCACGTTGTGGCGCAATTGCGCGAGCCTGTCGCTGTGGGTGCGAATCTTCATGCCTGCTGCCACTTGCGTGGTGCAGGAAGCGGGATAGCCCTTGCGGCCTTCGATCTCCACCAGACACAAACGACACGAGCCAAAGGCTTTCAAGTTATCGGTCGCGCACAGTTTGGGAATTTGATTACCGACCGTCGCCGCCGCACGCATCACCGAAGTGCCTTCGGGCACCGTGATACTCACGCCATCGATTTCCACCGTGACGGATTGCTTGCTGTCACTACGCGGAGTACCAAGATCAGTGTGATCGAGTGAATACATAATTGCACCGCGCTTAACGTTTGGCAGCCTTGAGAAAATCCTGCCGGAAATACTTCAACGCACTCTGCACCGGGAACGGCGTCATGCCGCCCAGGCCGCATAGCGAACCGTTCAGCAGGGTGTCACAGAGATCTTCCAGCAGTTGCAGATTCTGCTCGCGGCTGCTTGGATCGTTATGGGCGTCTTGTAAAATACGGTCGATCACTTCCACGCCGCGCGTCGAACCGATGCGGCAAGGCGTGCACTTACCGCAGGACTCGTTGGCGCAGAACTCCATGGCGTAGCGCGCCATGCGCGCCATATCCACCGTGTCGTCGAAGGCAACGATACCGCCATGGCCCAGCAGCGCGCCGATGGCGCTCAAACTTTCGTAGTCGAGCGGCGTGTCGAATTGCGACTCGGGAATATAGGCACCCAATGGCCCGCCGATTTGCACCGTGCGCAGTGGTCGGCCCGAGGCGGAACCACCGGCATAGTCGTACAACAGTTCACGCAAACTGTGGCCAAAGGCGAGTTCAACCAAGCCGCCGCGTTTGAGATTGCCCGCCAACTGAATCGGCAAGGTGCCACGCGATTGACCGGTGCCGAAGTCGCGATAAAACGCGGCGCCCTTATCTAGGATGATCGGCACGCTGGCCAGCGAGATCACGTTATTCACAATAGTCGGCTGACCGAACAACCCCTTGATAGCCGGCAACGGTGGCCGCACGCGCACTTCGCCACGTTTGCCTTCCAGGCTTTCCAACATGGAAGTTTCTTCGCCGCAGATATAGGCGCCGGCGCCCAGGCGTACTTCCAGATCAAAGCGTTTACCACTGCCCAGCACATTCGCGCCGAGATACCCAGCGGCTTTGGCCACCACAATGGCTTCATTCAAAGCGCGGTGTGCATGCGGATATTCAACGCGCAGATAGATGTAGCCCTGAGTTGCACCGACGGCCAATCCCGCAATGGTCATGCCTTCGATCAAGGTGAAGGGATCGCCTTCCATCAACATACGGTCGGCGAAAGTACCGGAGTCGCCTTCGTCGGCATTGCAGGTCACATACTTTTGCGGCGCAGGCGCGTTCAGTACTGTTTGCCACTTGATGCCGGTGGGAAACGCCGCGCCGCCACGGCCACGCAAGCCGGAATCGGTGACTGCTTGCACGATCTCCGCAGGCTGCATGTTTAACGCACGTTGCAAGCCGCGATAGCCGCCATGGACGCGATAGTCATCAAGATCAGTGGGCGCAACGATGCCCACGCGCGCAAAGGTTAAACGTTGCTGTTGCTTGAGCTGCGGAATGTCTTCAGTGGGACCGAGATATAACGGGTGTGCGCCGGCATGCAGAAAGTCAGCCGCAAATAATAACGGCACATCGGTCGGCTGCACCGGACCATAGGCGTGGCGTCCCGTCGGGGTGACCACTTCCACTAGTGGCTCCAACCACAACAAGCCGCGCGAGCCGTTGCGCTTGAGCGTGATATCAATGCCACGCGCTTTGGCCTGTTCAACAATCGCCTGCGCCACTTCCTGCGCGCCCAGCGACAATGCGGCGGCATCCTTGGGCACGTACACCACGACACTCATCAATTGCGCTCCCGCTGCGCCAGCAGCTCATTGAAACGCTGATTCGAGACTCGGCCATATAACTCGCCGTCGATCATCACTGCCGGCGAGCAAGCGCAGTTGCCCAGGCAATACACCGGCTCCAACGAAAACTGACCATCGGCGGTAGTTTGATGAAACTCAATCCCTAAACGCTGCTTGGCATGCGCTTCAAGCTGGTCGCCATGCATGGCCTGACAGGCTTCGGCACGACACAGTTGCACCATGTGCTTGCCGGGCGGCGACTGTCGGAAGTAGTGATAAAACGTCACCACGCCATGCACCTCGGCGCGCGACAGGTTAAGCCCTTCGGCCACACGCGGCACAGCTTCTGCAGGCACGTAACCCAATGTTTCTTGAATGGCGTGCAGCACCAGCAGCAATGGCCCTGGCTGCTCGCGAAACCGCGCAATGAGGCTGTCGATTTGTTCGTTCACTTTGGTCACTCAACGCACCGATTCATCGAGCGATAAGAGGCTCTAAGCCTGATGTAATTTACTGACGAACAAGATAGTACGCCATTGGGTAAGTTGCTCAAAATTGTTCTCGTCCCCAAGTGCATTCCGCATTGGCCAGGCATGACTTCCGGCATCACAGGCAACCGCTGAAGCACTACTCGATCTCGTAACTATGTTGCAGCACCCGGTCACGCGGATAACGCACGGCGTAGTAGTGACGAATAGTGGTGGTTTGCTGAGGCACAGCGTTGAACTTCCACAACATCACACCGGCTTTGCCGTTCAAGTCCTTGGCGGTGGGCTCGGTGGCGCCTTTAAGAATTTCCACTTTCACATCGGCGTTGCGGCTCACCGGTACGCGATCGACCACTTCCACCGGTATTGCAGCGGCGTGATAACTGGTGATTTCGAAACGTTGCTTGGTTTCTTTGCTGATCTGCTTGCCGAGCGGATTGCTTTGATCGGACTTGGCCGCTTCGTCGCGCACGGCAACCTTGATACGTTCGTCGACACCAAACGGCATGCGCACCTCAGCGCCGGGCAGGAAGGCCTGAGTCGCCGCCTCACCGACAAAGGCGCCGTCGCGATAGAGCTGTAGTTGACCCGCTTCAATCGGCGTGTCGCGTTCGTATTTGAAAGTCGCTTCGAGATACGCGCGGCGGCTTTCGCTGGGCATGATGCGCGCGATGATGGCGGTGTCGAAGGCTTCATCCGAGATCGGATACATACGCATCTGACGATCGGCGTTGAGACTGACGCGCTGCGGCACTTGGTATTCGACTAGATACTGAGTAGCGTTGACGGTCGCCACGTTCGCTACCGCTGCTTCCATAACAGCGGTTTCAACCGGCGGACTCATGGCGGATTTCTGGAAGTCACGCCGCACCATCGGCATCGGCGGCTGCGGCACTTGCAGATCGAGAAATTCCGACGGCACCACCGGCGTTGCCACATCGCCTTCGGGTTGTGCCGTGGTCAAGGTCAGTTGCACATGGTTCCAATCCTCACCACTGCCCTGCTGCACCTGACCTTGGCGCTCCAAACTCAGCTTCTTCTTGGTGGTGTCCAGGCGTGCTTGATACACCCAACTCCACGCTGCATCTTCAATGCGATAAGTCACTGTCACCGGCACTGCGCCAGACGCATTGACCTCAACCGCGGCGCTGACTTCGGTGCTTTGTTTGCGCTGCGTGGCTACTTTGGCCAACTCAGCCTTGATGGTTTCAATCTCGCGATCCAGATTGCGCTGCTTCAGCTTCGCATCGCGCACCTTGTTACGCGCTGCGGTAGCGCTGGCGCCGAGCGTGCCCAGCACTGCGGACAGATTGGTGCCATTCACGGCCGATGAGCCATTGGCGCCCCCAGTGGGATTGGCCGCCAGAGAATCGAGCAACTTCAATTGCGTCTGCGCAGTATCGATCTCATCTTGCACGGCGGCGCGCTGATCGGTCTTGGCTTCCAATTGAATGCGCAATTCGCGCTCGCGCGGCGAGACGAATTGCCCGGCATTGATGGTGGTTACTTCAACACTGCCCAAGCGCACGGCGCTTGAGCCCGCGTTGACACGCAACAAACGACTATCCAATCCCGCCGGCAGATCGCGCAGGATCAAGCGATGCGACCCGGCGGGCAGATTTACCGAACCGGTGCGCGTTACCATCGCGCCTTGTGCATACACCGTCACTTGATCGATGCGCAGATCAGCGGGGATGTCCGCCGCCCACAACGGCACGGCGCAACAGCTCAACGACAGCAGATAAGCACGACGCATGTTTGAATCCCCCTTCATTCCAAAATTTGTCCACCATGTAGGAGCGGGCCATGCCCGCGACTTTGATTCGGGGGCATGGCCCGCCCCTAACTAAGCTCGATGGTACGGATGCCCCTTAATGACCATTACCGCGCGATAAAGTGCCTCGGCCACCATGACGCGCGCCAAGGCATGCGGCAAAGTCAGCGCTGATAGCGACCAACGTAGATCGGCGCGTGTATCCACAGCGGGCGCCAAGCCTTCAGGTCCGCCGATGCAGAACACCACCGGGCGGCCTTCGCGCGCGCGCGTTTGTAAAAATTGCGCCAATTGTTCGGTGCTCAATGCCTTGCCGCCGACTTGCAATGCCACTACATACGGATTGCCGCCCGTATTATTGGCCATCGCGGCCAACATGCGTTCGCCTTCCTTTTCCGTGGCGCGCGCCACATCGCCGCCGCTGCGTTGGCCCAACGGTATTTCCACCAGGTCGAGTTTGTAGTCCTGCGTTAGGCGCTTGGCGTAGTCGTTATAGCCTTCGTTGATCCACGAAGGCAGCTTGGTGCCGGCAGCGATGAGGCGAAGATTCATGCACCGGTCTTTTTGATCGCGGACGCGCCGCTCCTACACAGAGGCTTCGCGCCGGGCGGCGCTGATGTCCCACAAACTTTCCAGGCGATAGAACTCGCGCACGCGTGGCAACATGACGTGCACGATGACATCGTTCAAATCCACCAGCGCCCATTCGCCATCGCGTTCGCCTTCCACACCCATGGCGCGAAAACCGGCTTGCTTGGCATCGTAGGCAACGCGTTCGGCAATCGACTTCACGTGACGATCGGAAGTGCCGCTGGCGATGATCATGGTGTCGGCCACATCAGTGAGGCCACGCACATCCAGCACGGTGATATTCGCGGCTTTCATGTCGGCCAAGGCGGTCTCGACTATCTTCACCAACGGCGATTTGGCGCTGGCGGGGCGCTTGGTGGCAGCGCTCTTGCTGGTCACCTTGGCCACAAGCTGCTTGGCTGGGGATTTCTTGACTGCTTTCTTGACGGCCCGTTTGGCAACCGACTTTTTGGGCGCAGGCTTCTTAGCTGCACTTTTCGTTTTAGTAGTAGATTTGCTGGATTTCTTTTTGGCAGTTGCCATCGCGGACCTCAATAGATTGATTTTCTTCGCAAACGCGCTAGCGCGAATAGCACCCTGTTTGTTGAATAATGTCGCGCACGGCATCAGGCACCAAGTAACGCGGATCGCGGCCGGAGGCTATCAGTTTGCGGCCTTCGGTCGAGGAAATTTCCAGTTGGGTGCCGGCATGAATGAAGATACGACCTGCCTTGGCTTCATGCAGATCGTCGACCCGACCGGTGCCCGCGTCGACCAGTACTTCCCCCAACGGTCCCATGGTGGGCGCGCGCCAGCCGGGGCGATGCGCTACCACCAAGTGCGCCAACTTCAAAATATCCTGCCATTGATGCCACTTGGGCAGGCCAAGGAATGCGTCCATGCCCACAATCAAACACAGTGATCGGTCGGGCATGTCGGCACGTAACTCGGCCAGCGTATCCACCGAGTAGGACGGACCGGCGCGACGCATTTCGCGGTCGTCCACGGTAAAGCCCGGTTGCTGAGCGATGGCGACTTTGACCATCTGCAGACGCAGCTCCGGGCTGGCAATGGTGATGTCCCGATGCGGCGGATCGCCGGCCGGCATAAAACGCACTTCGCTCAGGCGCAGGGCCTGTAGCAGCTCGAATGCGGTGCGCAAATGACCGTAGTGAATCGGGTCAAAGGTGCCGCCAAAAATTCCAATAGGATGCATTGCGGTGGGGTTGCGTTGGCTGATGGGCTAGACGAAAGCCGCTAGTGTAGCCGCTCCTGCGCCTCCTTGCGCTCGCGGCATTGAACAGCGCGGCGGCACAGCGCTGCTGCCGGTTCACCGGATGGCGCGACCTGTTGGTTCGCACCGAAGCGGTGGACCCACTCAACGCAGTGAGTCCGTGGCGCGCTGCGCGTATACTTTGCCGCGTGCGGGGTCTTGTACTTGTCAACTCCAGGTAACGTGGAAGAACGGCCATGAACGACTCGCCTTTCTCTGTGCAAGAAACCGACGCTGTGGTCGGCTCTCTCAATCGAATCCTCGAGCTCGAGCTTGCCGGGGTGGTGTGCTACCTGCACTACAGCTTCATGATTTTCGGCCACAACCGGATTCCCATCATCGGCTGGCTGCGAGCGCAGGCCGATGAGTCGCGACTGCATGCGATCAAGGCAGGTGAATTGGTCACGACGCTCGGTGAGCATCCCTCGCTCAAGATCGGTCCACTGCTCGAGACTCACAAACACGATGTGAACGAAATCCTCGAAGAGTCGCTTGAGCACGAGCGTGCGGGGCTGGCGGAATACCGCAAGCTGCTGGAGATGGTGGTCGGCAAGAGCATCATGCTCGAAGAATATGCTCGCACGCAGATCGCCGCCGAAGAGGAGCATCTGGCGGAGATTCGTAAAATGATGCGCAAGCCCGGTTCAATCAAGTAGGTGCAATAGCCTCTATACGGCGGCGCAATGTATTCGAGTCCGCTAAATCAGAGTGCGCTGCGGACAGATTGCGATGCGGGGCTATTTTTTGGGCGGATCGTTCGGAAAGCGGGCGAGGATGGTGGCAACCATCGTATTCGCGCTGGCATCGCTAATGCCGTCGGCTTCCACTTTTTGCTCGTAGGACCCTGTCCATGCTTGCGCATTACGTGCGCCATCAATGATGTCGATGGTCATCGTGCTCATTTTGTTGCGGGTTTTTCCGACCGGGATGCTAACGCCCAGACCGCCGCCAATGTGACCGGAGCCTCCGCCCGCGCCAAACCCGATACGCATACCGGAGTCTTTCTGACTCTCGTACACATTGAGTGCGTAGCTAACTCTAAAGTCGGGGTTGGTTTCGTTGAGTGCATAGCCTTTGGCTTGCAGTGCGGCCACGATTGCGCTGCGTACTCGACTATCCGCCAGCGTATTCACTTCCGGGGCGGTGGGCGCTACCTCCTGTCCCGGACTGGGCGTTACTGGGGTTGCTGCCGGTACGTGTTGCGGCGCGAGCCATGCAAAGGTTTTGTAGCTGGCAAAGTTGATACCCGAATCTCGGTCGACACGAACCTTGGGTGGGGCAGCGCAGGCGGCGAGCAGTAACGTCGTCGCAACCATTCCGAATGCGAAAGTCTTGGAGCAAGATTTCATATGCACTGCCTGTTGCGACGCTGTGGCGATTTTTGCACCCTAACCCTCCTCTGCATGACGCACAAGAGACGCCATCGTCAGCGTCCCGATCAGTCGGCAAGCGCGCTTAACAGGTTGTTGAAAAGGGCTGTCCTGCCCTTTTCAACGTCGCTTCGAAAAAGGCGTGACTTTTTCGCGCTCCCGAAATCAAGCGCTTAGGAGCGCATGATTTCGCCGGGCCATTCATGGCCCGGAAAACAGGCTGTTGAAAATCTCATTTTCAACAGCCTGTTAAGCCGCTGGCGGCAGACGTTGTTCCAAGTCGGCGTCGATCTGGTCCGGCGCAACGGCGGGTTCGTAGCGCTGCACCGGTTTGCCGTCGGGACTGACCAGAAATTTGGTGAAGTTCCAGCGCACCGCCTCAGGCTTGAGGTAATCGGGAAACTTTTCGGCGAGAAATCCAGCCATGCGGTCGGTCTTCAGCGTGGCGTTGTCGTACACCGGACCGGGCAGGGTGCTGGCCAACCCACGGAACAGCGGATGTGCCTGCGGGCCGTTCACGTCTAACTTGGCAAACAATGGGAAGGTGACATCGTAGGTCAGTGCGCAAAAGCTCTTGATCTCATCCTCGCTGCCCGGTTCCTGGCCGGCAAACTGGTTGCAAGGTACGCCCAATACTTCCAGCCCGCGCGCGCGGTACTTGCGCGCCAGCTTTTCCAGCCCTGCGTACTGCGGCGTCAGACCACATTTGCTGGCGACGTTGACGATCAGCAGCCAGCGCCCAGCATAACGTGACAGCGGTGTTTCCACGCCGTCAATGGAGCGCAACGAATAGTCGTGAACCTGCATGGGGAGTTCTCCATAAAGCGATGCCATAAGGCAATGGTAGAGCGGCAAGAGTAACCCGATTTTAAACGCTCGGACGGCTATCCAAAGGTCCATGCTGAATGCGCTGCGTTCTTGACGATGGCCCGGTAAGGACGGCTCCTGCATTGCGGTTGTGTGTTTGCGGCGTTTCGCGAAGTGGAACGATTGTGCGCCCTCGCAATGCTTTTATGTCCATCCCATGTTCCCATACCAAGTGGTGACCCCGTTGCCATTTCAAACCGAATCGTTGATGCGTTACCTGGCGTAACGAGCACACGCGTAGCCGAATTTCGACTGCGGGTAGCGGTGGCGGCAAACAAATAAGCCGCTTAAAAACTCAGGTTTGCATGATCAAGCCCGCTTGATTCGATGCCTGTCAAGGCACTGAATGCGCTGGCTTTTAAGGTGGAAAGGGTGCGGGTTTTTGTTACCATTAGCGTCTTTTCTCGATGGGAGTATGTTGTGTCCAGTAGTTATGTAAGCATCGCCGACCAAGCCGGCACCGTGATCGCCAAGAATGGCCCTGCCTGGAATGCCATCAGTCCGGAATATGTGGCGCGTATGCGTCTGCAGAACCGCTTCAAGACCGGCCTGGATATCGCGCGTTACACCGCGAAGATCATGCGCGAGGACATGGCCGCTTACGACAAGGATTCTGCGCAATACACCCAGTCGCTGGGTTGCTGGCACGGCTTCATCGGCCAGCAAAAGCTGATCTCCATCAAGAAACACCACGGCTCCACCAAGCGTCGTTACCTGTACCTGTCGGGTTGGATGGTCGCTGCGCTGCGTTCGGATTTCGGTCCGCTGCCCGACCAGTCCATGCACGAAAAAACCTCGGTGTCGGCGCTCATTGAGGAGCTGTACACCTTCCTGCGTCAGGCCGATGCCCGCGAACTCGGTGGCCTGTTCCGCGATCTCGATGCAGCCCGCGCTGCCAACGACGCCGTGAAGCAGAAAGACCTGATGAATCGCATCGACAATTTCCAGACTCACGTGGTGCCGATCGTTGCCGACATCGACGCCGGCTTCGGCAATGCCGAGGCGACCTACCTGCTGGCCAAGAAAATGATCGAGGCCGGCGCCTGCTGCATTCAGATCGAAAACCAGGTGTCTGACGAGAAGCAATGTGGTCACCAGGACGGCAAGGTCACCGTGCCGCACGAAGACTTCCTCGCGAAGATCCGCGCCTGTCGCTACGCCTTCCTTGAACTCGGCGTCGAGGACGGCATCATCGTCACGCGCACCGATTCACTCGGTGCAGGCCTGACCAAACAGATCGCGGTGTCGAACGAACCCGGCGACCTCGGCGACCAGTATAACAGTTTCCTCGACTGCGAGGAGATCGATCCCGCGACCGCAAGGAACGGTGACGTCATCATCAACCGCGATGGCAAAATGATGCGGCCCAGACGCTTGCCGTCGAACCTGTTCCAGTTCATCCCGGCACCGGCGAAGACCGTTGCGTCCTCGACTCGATTGCCAGCCTTCAGAATGGCGCGGACCTGCTATGGATCGAAACCGAAAAGCCGCATGTCGAACAGATCGCCGGCATGATGGACCGTATCCGCGCCGTCGTGCCCGATGCCAAGCTCGTCTATAACAACTCGCCCAGCTTCAACTGGACGCTGAATTTCCGTTGCCAAGTTTACGACGCGATGGTCAAGGAAGGGCTCGACGTTTCGGCCTATGACCGCGCCAAGCTGATGGGCGTCGAATATGATGAAACCGAACTCGGCATTGCGGCGGACAAGCGCATCCGCACCTTCCAGGCCGACGGGGCCAAGCGGGCGG
>JANMSB010000430.1:0-8495 GCA_031388915.1 Pseudomonadota bacterium
CGGCCCCGCTGGGTAATTGACTGGGCATTTGATTGGGCAAGGTGGACATGTGGCTCACTGTGATCCAAGACAGGCGTCAAGCCTACCGCTTATAGGCTGGGCTGCGCCAGCATCGGGCAGCTAAATTCTGCGGTGCGCCAATGCCGGAAAACGCGCACGTAACGCTTGCTGGCTGTGCAGATCAATCGCCGCAACCACCACACCAACACCTTCGGGACGACAGGCCAACACCGCACCCCACGGATCAACAATCATCGAATGCCCATAAGTCTCGCGGCCGTTGGCGTGCCGTCCGGTTTGCGCGGGGGCCAACAGGTAACACAGGTTCTCGATGGCGCGGGCGCGCAACAACACTTCCCAATGCAACTGACCGGTAGGCACAGTGAATGCCGATGGCAGCACCAACACTTCGGCGCCTTGGCTGCTCAACTGCCGAAACAACTCCGGAAAACGCACGTCGTAGCAAACTGCCAGACCGAGTTTGCCGATGGGTGTATCGACCAACATAACGTGTTGGCCGGGCGCGATGGTGGACGATTCGCGATAACTGCCCGTGGCGTCATCCACATCGACATCGAATAAGTGAATTTTGTCGTAGCGCGCCACGCGTTCGCCGTGCGCATTGACAATCAAACAGGCTGCTGCGACTCGTGGCTCATTGGGAATGTTGATTGGCAGCGTGCCGGCGACAATCCACAGCCCCAACTCGCGCGCGGTATTGGCCAGCCACGTTTGCATCGGGCCATCGCCATCGTTTTCGGCAATGGCAAATTTGTCCTGCTCGCTGAGCCCCATCAACGCAAAATTTTCCGGCAAGGCTGCCAACTGCGCGCCTTGTTGTGCCGCTTGTTGCAACAATGAAAATGCGCTGCGTAGATTCTCTTGCACATCGGTGCTGGAGGTCATTTGAATTGCCGCAGCCTTCATCATGGCGCCGACTCCGCACCGGACAAGCTTGCTTTACCCACATCGGCATCGATGCGTTCCACCTGCGGATCGTCCCAGGTGCCGCCGATGTGGTAGTAAGCACGCGCCACACCCTTTAGCGGCTCTTTAAAAATCTGCGTGAACAACAACAGCGCTGCACCCACTACGGGTCCGCCGGCAACCGCACCGGCTACCGGCAAAGCCGCGCCAACATCGCCGGTGACGACGGCGGTTTGATCGTAGTCACGTACGCCTAATCCCATGCGACCCACAATGCCGATTTCGGCAGTGGGCCCGCGCAGCAGCAAATTCTGGGTGCGCGCATCACCGCTCTGCACATTGAAATCCGCATGAATGGAATCGAAGATCAAGCCTTTATCCGTCACATCGCGAAAATCCAACCCCAAGCGGCGCGGCAGCGCCGCCACGCTGAACAATCCCAGCACACGACCGGCCCCGGGCTCTACCTTGAGCAACTGGCCTTCATCCACTTGGAACTCGATGGTGCCGGAAGCGCGCCTCAATATTTCCGCATCCAACCCATCCGGCCAATTCAAATTGGCGACTAACTTGGCATGTTTAGCCGCAATGAAATCCGCGTAGTTGAACTGCTTCATGGTGGCGCGCAGATCGTTGCTTTCCAACGCCAGCGCCAGCGTACTGCGTTGACCGGTGGCGGTGTGTAACCAACTACCACTAGCCGTGCCCGTAAACGACTCGCCGGTGATGCCGAGACTCGTGACTTGCAAACCTTGCGTCGTGCGGTCGGCAGCAAGCTGCAACGCGCCGAAGTCGTGATCGCCATAGCGAAACTGTTTGATGTCGGCGCGCACTGCGGGCAATTCGCGTGGGTCTAATGCAGAACCGCTACGCTGAGTTGTTGGTTCACCCGCGCTTGCGGTCAAGCGCAACACCTCCATGTCCAACGTCACCGGCCGCCCACTGGCGAATTCGTATGGCACCAACAGCCGGCCGCCGGCTTGTTCACCGGCCACATCAATGCGCCAACCGTTATCGGTGGCTTGTAGGATGCCACGCACCTCCGGCCATTCGTAACCGTACCAGCGCAGACGACCGATATTTACATTCGCGGTACGCAGGATGTCTTGCAACCGCGTGCTCGACGCATTGCCGGCACTGGCAGCGCCGACGCCTAGCTTCAACCAATCCTCAAGCACAAACTCGTCCAGGCGACCTTCAACTCGCAAGCCGGGATGCGCAGGCAATGCAGCGGCCACGCCATCGGCACGCACACCGGCGCGATCGAATCGCCACGCCTCATTGGCCTGTTGCAAACGCGCCTGCGCGCGCAACTCGCCCAGGGCGCCACGCAACATCATGGTATTGCCGCGCAACTCCGCATCGATGTGCAAATTGCGACTGCTGGCTGCGGTTTTATTTACCGGCGCCGGCAAGTCGATGCTCAGTCCGCGCAGGTCGCTATCAACGCTGTACAAGTGGCGCACGCCCTCGCTATCGCGCTGCGCGAAACCCGGCAGCGTGTAGCGATATCGCGCACTGCCTTGCAACTTGATCCACGCGGGTAGTTTCAGAAACTGCGTTAACGGCTGCGCCTGCACCGCGCCACTCGCGACGACGTTGTAGCGACCGCGCGCCACCGGCTCAGTCGTCGCAACAAACTCACCTTGCAGAAACTGACCACGCAGGTCCGCACCGATCACTGCATCGTTCAACACGCGCAGCGTGCCTTGCAGTCGCCCGATTGGTTGCGGCACACCAGCCAGCGTGACATCGGCGTTGTGTAACGCCACATTGATGTCGACTTTGCGCTTGGCAAAGTTCTTCAAAGGAAAATACATGTCGGTCGTGCCGCGCAACTCGCCGCGCCCGGACAACTGCATGAAGATGCTGCCGAGCGTCGGCCCCACCGGACTTTGCTGCACGAAACGCAAGCCGTTATCCAGATCGCCATGAGTAGTCGCTTCGATAAAAATTTCCGCATCGCGATAGTCTTTAATGCGTCCTGCGGCGCGATCCAGACTCAAGCCATTGACCCGCCCTGCTGTGACCACCGCGCTAAGCCCTGCATTGCGAAACTTGGCATCGATCTGCAAATCGGTAGCCGGTATCCAGCCCGGTTGATAATTCATGGTCAAGCCTTCAATCTGCGCGTTGATTTGGAACAGGCCCTCGCCGCCGCGAAACGGAAACTTCTGCAACGGACCTTTCAATACCGCCTTCGCGAGCTTCACCTTACCGGCTGGAAATGCCGCATCCAGCCACGCCAATGTTTGCTTAGGCATGATGCCGGCGGGCATGTAACGCGGCGCAGCAGCGGCATTAAGGTCCATGCCCTGCGCCTGCATATCAATCATCGGCGAACCCACGTTAGGCACTGTCAGGGTCAACTGCGCCTGCGCCTTGCCATCGGCGTTGTCCACCGCGAAGTCGGTGCTACTCAGTTGCAAGCCTTGCAAAGTGCGGGTCCAACTGATGTTGCCGGTGACACGATCCACCGGCAATGGCGTGCGAAATACGCGCGGAATACTTAGCGCCAAGTCGTGACTGTCCAATCGCACTTCGCCACGTGCGCCAGTAGCACTCACCACCCCGGACAAACCACTGATGCCCGGCGTCTTGCCCACTGGCGAGATACCTAGCTGCGCAAATTCAACACGTGCGCCGTAACGTGGCGCATCCGTTGCTATCGGATGTTCATAGCGCACTGCCAAGTTGGACAAGCGGCCACTAGCATTCAAAGCGCGCCAGCGCGCATTGATTTCGTTTTCCGGCAAGTACGCCAACAACGGCCATAAATTATCCAGCACGATCGACTGGGCAGTGGCCTGCAAGCGCATCACGCGCAATTCACCTTGATCATTACCCGAGTCATCGCTGCTAGCACTAGCGTCGAACTGCACTAGCAGTTGTGCCGTGCCGGCTGGCCAGGGACTGCCATCGCGTTCCAGTTGCAGCCGCGAAAAGTAAGTTGCCCATCCTTGCTCGCTACGCGTGCTGCTGAACGCCAAGCCAATGTTGCTATAACGCAGTTCTGGACTGCTCACGATGGCCGCGCCAACTGCCGCAGGCGCCTCAACCGGCGCGGCGTCTAGATCGTCGTCGTGCACTTGCAAGGAATCTGCTTGCGGCAACGGCACGGTCCACTTGGGCAGCGTAAGTTGCACATCGGCAACGTCGACACGACCGGCAACCCGTTCCGGCTGCGCGCCCACAAACTCGGCACTGAGTTCAAACGCCCCATGCCCCGTGGCCGCGCTCCAATCCTCCGGCATCACTTCCTTCCAGCCGGCTAAGTTCAACGCCGTGCCGGCCACCTGCGCGCGCCACTTAAGCTGTGTCACCTCGTTGAGATTGCCTTCGCCGTGCGCTGCGAAACCCAAAGACTGGCCCAGCTTGGTTGGCAGGTTAGCTCGGCCCTGCATGTCGAACTGCCGCGCGTTGCGAGTAATGTCCAACGTCACTTGCTCCAGTGCCCACGGACCGCGACCGGTTTTCAGATCGCGAAAACTCAAGCGCACATCCCGAATCGTGATCGTGCCTACCGGCAGGGAATCGAGCGTGAAAGAACTATCGGCATCAAACTCCGGCCAGTCAGCCTGACCGATTACTTCAAAGCGGCCATCGGTACGGCGCTGCACCTTGATCTCGGTGCCTTGCAAGGAGAATCGCGCCGCTACCCAGCGCCCAGTACGCAACGCCTGCCACAGATCGAAACCCACGCCGCCACGCTCGGCGATGATTAATATCCGCTGCCGATCAGCGCTACGCACCACCGCCTGGGTAAACACCAACTCCGGACCGTAACCACGCCAACCAGCGCGCAACTCGGCAAACTGAATATCCAGCTTGGCGCGCTCGCTCAACCACGTTTGCATCTGTGCGCGATAGGCAGGCACGCGCGCCATCACCACAGTGAATGCGCCCAGCGTCAGCGCGACGCACAACACCAGCACAGCAACGCTCACCGCCAACCACTTGCTCACTCGCTGCAATCGCGTGCGGGTCGCTTGGCCTGTCAGGTTGTCACCGGGTTCATTCATTACCAACGCAATACCTTCGCTACATCAACATGCACTACATCAACACGACGTCGTACTGATCCTGTTGGTACAAGGCTTCGGTTTGCAAACGGATGGGTTTGCCGGTGCGTACTTCCAACTCCGCCAGTGCCGCCGATTCTTCGTCCAGCAAGCGTTCGATCACGTCTTGATGTGCCAGCACCATCAGTTCCTGAAAACTGAATTGCCGCGCTTGGCGAAGAATCTCGCGGAAAATCTCGTAACACACGGTTTCGGTGGTTTTGACGAAGCCCCGACCTGAGCAGGTAGGACAAGCGACGCACAACATGTGTTCCAAACTTTCGCGAGTGCGTTTACGGGTCATCTCAACCAAGCCGAGCGGCGACACTGAAGAAATGTGGGTCTTGGCGTGATCGCCCACCAAGGCTTTTTCCAGCGCCTGCAATACCTGCCGACGGTGTTCCTCTTCTTCCATGTCGATGAAATCGATGATGATGATGCCGCCCAGATTGCGCAGACGCAGTTGTCGGGCAATCGCCACCCCCGCTTCAAGATTGGTGCGGAAAATGGTTTCTTCCAAGGTGCGATGGCCAACATAGGCGCCGGTATTCACATCGATGGTGGTCATGGCCTCGGTTTGATCCAGCATCAAGTAACCGCCAGACTTCAACGGCACTTTGCGGCCCAAGGAGCGTTCGATTTCTTCTTCGACGCCGTACAAATCGAATATCGGCCGGTCGCCGCCGAACAACTCGATGCGTTCGCTCATTTCCGGCATGAAGGTGCGAGCGAAGTCCAGCATGGACTGATACGAGTCTTCGTGATCAATACTCACCTTGGCCACGCCGCTTAACACCACATCACGCAATACGCGCACCTGCAACGGCAAATCGGCGTGCACCAATTCGCCCGGCTTGGCGTACATAGTTTTTTCGCTGAGCACGTTCCACATCTTTTGCAGAAACATCATGTCGGCACGCAGTGCTTCGGCGCCGGCGCCTTCGGCTGCGGTGCGCACGATGTAGCCACCGATGTCCTGCGGCTGCACAAAACCGAGCATGGCGTCACGCAGGCGGTGGCGCTCGGTATCGTCCTCAATACGCGACGACACGCCCACCCCGCGCCCCTTAGGCATGAACACCAAGTAACGCGAGGGAATGGTGATGAACGTCGTCAGGCGCGCGCCCTTGGTGCCCAAGGGGTCTTTCAATACCTGCACCAGAATTTCCTGACCTTCAGCCACCAGTGATTGGATTTCGTCAGTGCGCTCAGACTTGTGGCCGTTCTCGGGATGCTCTGCATCAGAAGGCGTAACAATATCGGAGGCATGCAAAAACGCCGTGCGCTCCAAGCCGATGTCGATAAACGCGGCTTGCATGCCGGGTAACACCCGCGACACTCGGCCCTTGTAAATGTTGCTGATCAAGCCGCGCTTATTGGCGCGTTCGATGAATAACTCTTGCAGCACACCCTCTTCCACCAAGGCCGCGCGCACTTCGCGCGGACTGACATTGATCAATACCTCAGAGGTCATGCCCATGCTCCACGACTATTCTCCACAATTATTCCCATTGTCATTCTCCACTGCATCCAACGCTGCGTTTAGCGACCAACCGACCCGTGCCAACAACTGCGAGGTTTCTGCCAACGGCAGTCCCATGACACCCGAATAGCTGCCGGACAGTTGGGTAATAAAAGCGGCTGCCAGCCCCTGAACAGCATAGCCACCGGCCTTGTCCTGCGGCTCGCCGCTGTTCCAGTAATCCTGGCATTCAGCCACCGACAACGACCGAAAACTGACTTCGCTGACGCTGAGTGCGTGCTGCAGCTGCTCGGCATGACAAACGGCCACCGCAGTGAACACCCGGTGAGTGCGCCCCGCCAGCCGCTGCAACATGGCCACACCCTCGGCGCGATCGACCGGCTTGCCAAATATGTCCTCACCCAGGGCCACTGTGGTGTCGGCAGCCAACACCGGCTTGCGCGCATCCGGTTTCAAGCGTTCCCAAATACGCTGCGCCTTGGCGCACGCCAGCCGCACCACATAGTCTGCGGGGGGTTCCCCAGACAATCGCGATTCGTCGATGTTGGGAATCAAAATCTGATGCGGCACGAAAATCTGCCGCAGTAAGGCACTACGTCGAGGTGAAGCCGAGGCCAGGTAGATAGCTTGCATCGGACAAGCATACCGGAGGGGCGCGGTTTAAGGCTGCGGCAAGGTGGACAGACACGTTACTTTTTGTGCCCGCTACGAAATGAGCGCCTCACGCACCGCATCCGAGTGCTGCGGATCGTGCATCTCGGTATTAAACGCGGCCAGCATGGTCGGTTCCGTGCCTTCGTTGCGAAAGGCATGCGCCACGCCGGGCGGAAACGTGAACCGCCACACCTCGCCCAGCGGCACCTGCGCATCATGGGTTTGCCCGGCCACCCGATACCTCACCAGCGTAGGTCCCACCACGCTGCACACCTCGGTGCCGCGCACATGGAAGTGATTGCCGCGCACCCCGCCTGGCAGCGTGTACACCACGTGCACATTGCGGAACTGCGTCATGCCGTCGGCCGTCATCGGCTCGAACACATAGCCACGCGCATCTTGTGCAACGCGCAATACTTCAATTTTGACCATCGATGTGACCAACTCCCACCTCCTCATTGCCAGCGACGAGATCTAGGGCAATCCGGCTAGCTGCATTTGTGATCCAAGACGCGGAATGCCCCGGCGCACCACCTTAACCTGCGTGATGCTGATAACACTTAAGTCAACAAGAACGGCAAAGTCAACGGGCGGGCATTAGGGCGCATGGAGTCGGAACCTAAAACTAACAAAGTAGCGATGACCGAAGTTCGACGACCGAGCTTCCCGGTGATCGTGGGCTATCGATTCATACAACCCATCGCCAGTTCGCCCCATGCGGCGGTGTATCTCGCGCATTCGACTGAACTGAATCACAACGTCGCCATCAAGGTGTTACGCAACAGCGATCGTGGCGAGCTGACGCCGGAACAAATTCGACGTTTCGATCGCGAACGCGAATTGGTGATGCGCATCAAGCATCGTTCGGTGGTCGACATCTATGACTGGGGCCATACCAAAGACTCACACTACCTGGTGACGGAGTATTTCCCCGCCGGCAGCCTGGAGCTGCGCATCCGCAACCTGATGACGATGCGCGATAGCATCGATGTGTTCCTGCAAATTGCCGCCGCCTTGGTCACCATCCACCGCACCGGTCTATGCCACCGCGACCTCAAACCCGCCAATGTCATGCTGCGTCAGGATGGCAGCATTGTGTTGATCGACTTCGGCCTGGCTACCAGCCTGGAAAGCACCCAGCTCACCAAGGCCGGCGAAGTCCATGGCTCGCCGTACTACATCAGTCCAGAGCAAGTGGACGGCACATCCAGCGGCGATTACCGCAGCGACCTGTACAGTCTCGGCGTGATGTTCTACGAGATGCTCACCGGCACCCGCCCCTTCCAAGGCAAAACCGTGTTTGAAGTGGTATGCGCCCACAAGAGCGCGCCGATTCCGAAGTTAATCGGCGACCTGGAAAAATTCGATCC
>JANMSB010000477.1:0-13769 GCA_031388915.1 Pseudomonadota bacterium
GATGTGGCGACTGCGGTGAAAAATGCCAAGGCCGGTCAGGTGCGGTATCGCGCTGATAAGGCAGGCGTCGTGCATTGCACCATCGGCAAGGCCGAGTTCGAAGCCGGCAAGTTGAAGGAAAATCTTCAAGCGTTGCTGGCCGATTTGCAGAAGGTTAAGCCATCCACCGCCAAGGGTATTTATCTGAAGAAGATTTCGATCTCTTCGACGATGGGTCCCGGCGTGCCGGTGGACGTGTCGAGCCTCTAGTCGATTGAATTGGTCGATTGAGTTGGGATCGATTGAATTGGAATTTGAATTGATGCAGGGCCGGTAAGCGATGCGTCGCAAGACGCAAAACAAGCCGGTTCATCATCCAAGACCGCAGGCGAGTAGCAATCCCGCAAGGGAATCAGGCGCTCTTAATGACTGAAGCCTGCGCAGATGGTGTTACCCGAGTCAGTGCTGCACTGGTGAAGGTCACACCGAGGCATCGTTGCCGCGCAAGCGGTAGCTGGCGACTTGGTACAAGTGGACAGCGCAAACGATGCAATGGGTGGGCGCTTAGGACGAGTGCCTTTGGTTAGGTTGATCTTCAAGCCAGGAGGAATTCATGGCACTTAGATTTGAAGACAAGCAGGCGTTGGTCGCCGAAGTGCACGCTGTAGCCGCCACGGCGCAGTCGGTTGTGGCCGCGGAATACCGTGGTTTGACCGTTGCGAAGTTGACGGACCTGCGCGCCAAGGCGCGCAACTCCGGTGTGTATCTGCGCGTGGTCAAGAACACGCTGGCCCGCAAGGCTGTTGAAGGCACTCAATTCGAGTGCATCGGCAGCAAGCTGAAGGGCCCGCTGGTATTGGCGTTCTCGCAGAACGACCCGGGTGCGGCTGCGCGCTTGGTCAAGGCCTTTGCTAAAGACAACGACAAACTGGTGACGACTCTGGTGTCGCTCGGTGGTGCGTTGTTGACAGCTAAGGATCTGGATCGAGTGGCGAGCTTGCCAACCCGCGATCAGGCTTTGTCCATGTTGCTCGGTACGCTCAAAGCGCCGATCACCAAGTTCGTGGCCACTGTCGCGGCACCGCATGCCAAGTTGGTTCGCACCATCGCTGCTGTCAAAGATAAGAAGCAGGCTGCTGCCTGAATCTGACGCTGATTTTTGGGTAATTTTGTAACTTAATTTTTTTGGAGACTCACATGGCTGCAACTAAGGAAGAAATCCTGGATGCAATTTCCAGCATGACCGTTCTCGAGATCGTTGATCTCGTAAAGATGATGGAAGACAAGTTTGGCGTAACTGCTGCTGCTCCGGTGGCCGTGGCTGCTGCGGGCCCTGCCGCTGCCGCAGTGGTTGTTGAAGAGCAGACCGAGTTCACCGTGACCATGACCAGCTTCGGCGCCAACAAAGTTGGCGTGATTAAGGTCATCCGCGAAATCACCGGTCTGGGCTTGAAAGAAGCCAAGGATCTGGTCGAAGGCGTGCCCGCTACCGTTAAGGACGGCATTCCCAAGGCTGATGCCGAAGCGATCAAGAAGAAGCTGGAAGACGCTGGCGCTGTTGCGGGCGTTAAGTAGTTTTGTCTACTTGGCGCATGCCGGGACAGGACAGTTGCTGTCCCGATCAGTGCCCTATTTAGGGATGGGCGGCCGCGAGGTAACACTCGCGGCCGCATTCCCTTTTCGTGTTTATGCCTGCATGCGCTTGTACATGCGGGTGTCGGAATGCGGTTTGGTAGCAACATCGTCGATGTTGCTACCAAACCGTAATGCCGGTTGCTAGAGGTGACTTAAGATGGCCTACTCGTTCACCGAGAAGAAGCGTATCCGCAAGGATTTCGGCAAGCAGCAAAGCATCCTTGAGGTGCCCTACTTGCTGGCGATCCAGCTGGATTCCTACCGGAAGTTCCTGCAAGCAGAGGTGGCAGACAGCCGTCGTATCGACGTCGGGTTGCATGCCGCATTCAAATCGGTGTTCCCGATCGTCAGTTATTCGGGCAACGCCATACTCGAGTATGTGAGCTACCGACTCGGCGATCCGGTGTTCGACGTCAAAGAATGTCAGATCCGTGGCCTGACCTATGCCGCGCCGCTGCGCGTCAAGGTACGCCTGGTGGTGTACGACAAAGAAGCCTCTACTGCCAGCAAGAAAGTTGTCAAAGACATTCGCGAGCAGGAAGTGTACTTGGGCGAAATGCCCTTGATGACCGATAACGGCACGTTTGTGGTGAATGGCACCGAACGCGTCATCGTCTCGCAATTACATCGTTCGCCCGGCGTGTTCTTCGATCACGATCGCGGCAAAACTCACAGCTCGGGCAAGTTGCTGTTCTCGGCGCGCATCATCCCTTACCGCGGTTCGTGGTTGGATTTCGAGTTCGATCCCAAGGACTGCGTGTTCGCGCGTATCGACCGTCGCCGCAAATTGCCGGTTACCATCATCCTGCGTGCGTTGGGTTACAACGAAGAGCAGATGCTCGATCTGTTCTTCGAAAAGACCGTGTACCACCTGTCGGCGAAGAAAATCGAATTCGACTTGATTCCTGCGCGTCTGCGTGGCGAAACCGCGGCGTTCACCATTCGTGTCGGCGACGAGGTGGTTGTTGAAGAAGGTCGTCGCATTACCGCGCGTCATGTACGCCAGTTGGAAC
The DNA here is from genome assembly GCA_031388915.1 of Pseudomonadota bacterium. Lineage (GTDB taxonomy): Bacteria > Pseudomonadota > Gammaproteobacteria > Steroidobacterales > Steroidobacteraceae > CAILZL01. The sequence continues at coordinate 2,628 of JANMSB010000477.1, forward strand.
AGAAGGGCGTCAATCGCCTGGAAGTACCCAAGGATTACCTGATCGGCAAAGTGCTCGCGCATGACATCTTCAATGCCGATACCGGTGAAATTCTCACCAAGGCTAACGACGTGTTGTCGCTGGTCACGGTCGAGAAGTTGATTGAAGCCGGCGTGACCGACATCCGCGTGCTGTATACCAACGACCTGGATCGCGGTCCGTATATTTCCGACACGCTGCGCATTGATCCATCGCGCACCCGTCTGGAAGCGCTGGTGGAAATTTATCGCATGATGCGTCCCGGCGAACCGCCCACCAAGGATGCGGCGGAGAACCTGTTCCAGAATCTGTTCTTCAATCAGGAACGCTACGATCTGTCGGCGGTGGGCCGCATGAAGTTCAACCGCCGCGTTAAGCGCGACGGCGATACAGGTTCCGGCGTGGTGTATGACCATGCCTATTTCTCTAAGCGTACCGATGAATTCTCCAAGAAGCTGACGGCTGAACGTGGCGAGAACTCGGACATCATCGATGTGATTCGCACCCTGTGCGATATTCGCAATGGCAACGGCAATGTCGACGACATCGACCACCTGGGCAATCGTCGTGTCCGTTCCGTCGGCGAAATGGCCGAGAACGCCTTCCGTATCGGCTTGGTGCGTGTTGAGCGCGCGGTGAAAGAACGCCTCACCCTGGCCGAATCCGAAGGTTTGATGCCGCAGGAAATGATCAACGCCAAGCCGGTAGCGGCGGCGGTGAAGGAATTCTTCGGCTCCTCGCAGTTGTCGCAGTTCATGGACCAGAACAACCCGCTGTCGGAAGTGACGCACAAGCGTCGCGTGTCGGCGTTGGGACCTGGTGGCTTGACGCGTGAACGCGCCGGCTTCGAAGTGCGCGACGTGCACCCGACTCACTATGGCCGCGTCTGCCCGATTGAAACGCCTGAAGGTCCGAACATCGGCTTGATCAATTCGCTGGCCGTGTATGCACGCACCAACGACTACGGTTTCCTCGAAACGCCGTATCGTCGCGTCGAAAATGGTCGCGTCACCGCGCAGATCGATTACCTGTCGGCCATTGAAGAAAGTCAGTTCGTGATTGCCCAGGCCAATGCGGTGCTGGATAAAGATGGCGCGTTCGTCGATGACCTGGTGTCGTCGCGTCACTTGAACGAATTCACGCTGTCGACCCGCGACAAGCTGCAATACATGGATGTGAGCCCGAAGCAGATCGTGTCGGTGGCCGCCTCGTTGATTCCGTTCCTGGAACACGATGACGCCAACCGCGCCTTGATGGGTTCGAACATGCAGCGCCAAGCCGTGCCGACGCTGCGTTCCGAAGTGCCGCTGGTGGGCACGGGTATGGAACGCGCCGTGGCCATCGACTCGGGCGTGACTGTGGTGGCGCGCCGTGGCGGCGTGGTCGACTCGGTTGACGCCGGCCGAATTGTGGTGCGCGTGAACGATGCCGAAACTTCCGCAGGCGAAGCCGGTGTCGATATTTACTCGCTGACCAAGTACACCCGCTCCAACCAGAATACCTGTATCAATCAGCGTCCGCTGGTGCATGCCGGTGATGCGATTGCGCGCGGCGACGTGCTGGCCGACGGTCCGTCCACCGATCTCGGTGAGTTGGCGCTGGGCCAGAACATGCTGGTCGCGTTCATGCCGTGGAACGGCTACAACTTCGAAGACTCGATCCTGTTGTCGGAACGCGTGGTGCAGGATGATCGCTTCACCACCATCCACATCGAAGAACTAAGCTGCGTCGCTCGCGACACCAAGCTCGGGCCTGAAGAAATTACCGCCGACATTCCCAACGTGGGCGACACTGCACTGGCCAAGTTGGATGAAGCGGGTATCGCGTTCATCGGCGCTGAAGTGAAAGCCGGCGACATTCTGGTCGGCAAGGTCACCCCCAAGGGCGAAACCCAGCTGACGCCGGAAGAGAAGCTGCTGCGGGCGATCTTCGGCGAAAAAGCCAGCGATGTGAAAGACACGGGCTTGCGCGTACCGCCCGGCATGGATGGCACGGTGATCGACGTGCGCGTGTTCACGCGCGACGGCGTACAGAAAGACACACGTGCGTTGGCCATTGAAAAGGCCGAGCTCGACCGGGTTCGCAAGGACTTGGAAGATCAGCGCCGCATTCTGGAAGATGACTTGTTCCAGCGCGTGCATGCGCAGTTGTTGAGCAAGACCGCCGAAGCCGGTCCCAAGAAGCTCAAGGGTGCCATCACTGCCGAGTATCTGGCGGATCTGCCGCGCGAACAGTGGCTGGAAATTCGCCTGAAGGACGATGCCGCGAATAATGATATTGAAGCGGCTGCCGAGCGTCTGAAGCTACAGCGCACCGAGTTCGAACGGCGCTTCGAAGAAAAGCGGCTCAAGATCACTCAGGGCGATGATCTGGCGCCAGGCGTGCTGAAGATGGTCAAGGTGTACCTGGCCGTGAAGCGTCGCATACAACCCGGCGATAAGATGGCCGGTCGTCACGGTAACAAGGGTGTTGTGTCAACCATCCAGGCTGTCGAAGACATGCCATATCTCGAAGACGGCACACCGGTTGATATCGTGTTGAACCCGCTGGGCGTGCCTTCGCGTATGAACATCGGGCAAATTCTGGAAACCCATCTGGGTTGGGCCGCCAAGGGCATTGGCCTGAAGATCGGTCGCATGCTGGATGAGCAGCGCAAGCTGACTGAAGTGCGCGCCTTTATCGACGAGGTCTACAACAAGACCGGCGGTCAGAAAGAGGACATCGCTTCGTTCAGCGACGATGAGTTGTTGAAGTTGGCGACCAATCTGCGCAAGGGCGTACCGACGGCGACACCGGTGTTCGATGGCGCGGCCGAGTCCGAGATCAAGCACTTTCTGCGTCTGGCAGATTTGCCGGAAAGCGGCCAGACCACGCTGTACGACGGACGCACGGGCGAGAAATTCGAGCGCGAAGTCACCGTGGGTTACATGTACATGCTCAAACTCAACCACTTGGTGGACGACAAGATGCATGCACGTTCCACCGGTCCGTACTCGCTGGTCACGCAGCAGCCACTGGGTGGTAAGGCGCAGTTCGGTGGTCAGCGCTTCGGTGAAATGGAAGTGTGGGCACTGGAGGCCTACGGCGCGGCATACACCCTGCAGGAAATGCTCACCGTCAAGTCTGACGATGTGAATGGTCGTACCAAGATGTACAAGAACATCGTGGACGGCAATCATCAGATGGACGCTGGCATGCCGGAATCCTTCAACGTGTTGTTGAAGGAAATCCGCTCGCTGGGCATCAACATGGAGCTGGATACGGACAGCTAATAGAGACGTCGTAGGGGCGGGTCGCTCCCGCCCACGCCACTCTCGTACTGCACAGATTCAGGTGAAGACATGAAAGACCTAATGAAGTTGTTCAAGCCCCAAGCACCGGTCGAAAATTTCGACTCGATTCGCATTGGCCTGGCCTCGCCGGAAATGATCCGCTCCTGGTCGTTCGGCGAAGTGAAGAAGCCGGAGACCATCAACTACCGCACCTTCAAGCCGGAACGCGATGGTTTGTTCTGCGCCAAGATCTTTGGACCGATCAAAGACTATGAGTGCCTATGCGGCAAGTACAAGCGTCTCAAGCATCGCGGTGTGATCTGCGAAAAGTGCGGCGTGGAAGTCACGCAGGCCAAGGTGCGTCGTGAGCGCATGGGCCATATTGAGCTGGCCAGCCCGACGGCGCACATCTGGTTTCTCAAGTCATTACCCTCACGTATCGGCTTGATGCTGGACATGACGCTGCGCGAAATCGAACGCGTGCTGTACTTCGAAGCCTTCGTGGTGATCGATCCAGGCATGACTCCTCTTACCAGAGGTCAGTTGCTCACCGATGAAATGTACTTGGAAGCCATCGAAGCGCATGGCGATGAATTCGATGCGCGCATGGGCGCCGAAGCCGTGCATGAATTGCTCAGTTCGCTGGACTTGCCGGCCGAAATGACCAAGGTGCGCGAGGATATCGGCAACACCAATTCGGAAACCAAGATCAAGCGTCTGTCCAAGCGTCTCAAGTTGATTGAGTCGTTCATGGAATCCGGCAACAAGCCGGAGTGGATGGTGCTGACGGTATTGCCCGTACTGCCGCCGGATCTGCGTCCGTTGGTGCCGCTGGATGGCGGCCGCTTTGCAACCTCTGACTTGAACGACTTATATCGTCGCGTCATCAACCGTAACAACCGTCTGCGTCGTCTGCTTGAGTTGAATGCACCGGACATCATCGTGCGTAACGAAAAGCGCATGTTGCAAGAATCGGTGGATGCGTTGCTGGACAACGGCCGTCGTGGCCGCGCCATCACCGGCACCAATAAGCGTCCGCTCAAGTCGCTGGCCGACATGATCAAGGGCAAGCAGGGTCGCTTCCGTCAGAACTTGTTGGGCAAGCGCGTCGACTACTCCGGTCGTTCTGTGATCGTGGTCGGTCCGACACTGCGTCTGCATCAGTGCGGTCTGCCCAAGAAGATGGCGCTGGAATTGTTCAAGCCATTCATTTTCCAGAAGCTGCAATTGCGTGGCGAAGCCTCGACCATCAAGGCTGCCAAGCGCATGGTGGAGCGTGAAGGTCCCGAGGTGTGGGACATTCTCGAAGACGTGATTCGCGAACATCCCGTCATGCTCAATCGCGCACCGACGTTGCACCGCTTGGGTATTCAGGCCTTCGAACCGGTGTTGATTGAAGGCAAGGCCATTCAATTGCACCCGTTGGTGTGTACGGCGTTCAACGCCGACTTCGACGGCGACCAAATGGCCGTACACGTGCCGCTGTCGTTGGAGGCGCAGCTCGAAGCGCGCGCACTGATGATGTCGTCGAACAACATTCTCTCGCCTGCCAACGGCGATCCGATCATTGTGCCGTCGCAGGACGTGGTGCTGGGTCTGTACTGCATGACCCGCGATCGCATCAATGCCAAGGGTGAGGGCATGATGTTCTCCGACGTGGCGGAAGTGCATCGTGCCTATGAAAGCCGTGCTGCCGATCTGCAAGCCAAGGTCAAAGTGCGTATCACCGAGAAAGTGTTTACTACACCAGGGCATTTGGAAAGCCGCACTCGCGTAGTCGATACCACGGTGGGCCGTGCACTGCTGTCGGAAATTCTGCCCGATGGTTTGTCATTCGATCTGGTGAATCGCGATATGACCAAGAAGGTCATTTCCGCGACCATCAATGCTTGCTACCGCACGGTGGGCTTGAAGGAGACCGTGGTGTTCGCCGATCAACTGATGTACACGGGTTATGCCTATGCAACCCGTGCGTCCGTGTCCATCGGTGTGGATGACATGGTGGTGCCGCAACAGAAGGACAAGATTCTGGCTGGCGCTGAGCGCGAAGTGAAAGAAATCCAGGAGCAATACGCTTCGGGTTTGGTCACCAACGGCGAGCGTTACAACAAGGTCGTGGATATCTGGTCGCGCACCAATGACCAAGTGGCCAAGGCCATGATGGAAAAGCTGGGTGTTGAAGACACCATCAATGCCAAGGGCGAAAAGGTCCAGCAGAAGTCGTTCAATTCCATTTACATGATGGCTGACTCTGGCGCCCGCGGTAGTGCGGCGCAGATTCGTCAGTTGGCTGGTATGCGCGGCCTGATGGCCAAGCCCGATGGCTCCATCATTGAAACGCCCATCACGGCAAACTTCCGTGAAGGTTTGAATATCCACCAATACTTCATCTCGACTCACGGTGCGCGTAAAGGCTTGGCCGATACCGCGTTGAAGACGGCGAACTCCGGTTATCTGACCCGTCGTCTGGTCGACGTTGCGCAGGATCTGGTGGTGACCGAAGTGGATTGCGGTACCGAGAGCGGCGTGATCATGGTGCCTATCGTTGAAGGCGGCGATGTGGTTGAAGGCCTCGGCGAGCGCGTGCTGGGTCGTACCGCGGCGCTGGATGTACTCAAACCAGGCCATGACAGTATCGTACTGGTGCCGGCCGGAACCATGATCGACGAAAAGTTGGTCAAGCTGCTGGAAGCGGAAAGCGTTGACGAAGTGAAGGTGCGTTCGCCCATTACCTGCGAAACCCGCTACGGCGTGTGCTCGCAGTGCTATGGACGCGATCTGGCGCGTGGTCACCGCATTAATGATGGCGAAGCAGTAGGCGTTATTGCTGCTCAGTCCATCGGTGAACCGGGCACGCAGCTAACCATGCGTACCTTCCACATCGGTGGTGCCGCGTCGCGAGCAGCCGCAGTCAATTCGGTGGAAATCAAGAGCAAGGGTACGGTGCGTTTGCATACGCTGAAGACCGTGCATCACGAGAAGGGTCACTGGGTGGCGGTATCGCGCTCCGGTGAACTGGGCGTGGTGGATGAATTCGGTCGCGAGCGCGAACGCTATAAAATCCCTTACGGCGCAGTCATTACCGTGAAGGATGGCGATGCCGTGAGTGCCGGCCAGATTCTGGCGACTTGGGATCCGCATACCCACCCGGTGGTAACCGAAGTGGCGGGTCTGCTCAAGTTCCAGGATTTCTTCGACGGTATTACCGTGTCCAGCCAGGTTGACGAAGTCACCGGTTTGACCAGCACAGTGGTGTTGGATCCGAAACAACGCAGTTCCAGCGGTAAGGACATGCGTCCGATGGTGCGCCTGCTGAACGCCAAGGGTAAGGAAGTTACCTTCGCCAACACCGATATTCCTGCTGCCTACGCGCTGCCTGCCGGCGCGATTGTCAGCCTGGAAGACGGTTCGAAGGTATCGGTCGGTGACATCATCGCGCGTATTCCGCAGGAGTCTTCCAAGACTCGCGACATCACCGGCGGTCTGCCGCGCGTGGCCGACTTGTTTGAAGCACGTAAGCCTAAGGATTCCGCGATCCTCGCCGAGTACTCGGGTACGGTCAGCTTCGGCAAGGAAACCAAGGGCAAGCGCCGCTTGGTGATCATCGACGAGAACGGCGAGAAGTACGAAGAGCTGATTCCGAAATGGCGTCACTTGAACGTGTTCGAAGGTGAAAAGGTCACCCGTGGTGAAGTGATTGCCGACGGCGAACCCAACCCCCACGACATTCTGCGTTTGCAGGGTGTGCAGTCACTAGCGAACTACATGGTGCGCGAAATTCAGGACGTCTATCGTCTGCAGGGCGTGAAGATCAACGACAAGCACATTGAAGTGATTTTGCGTCAGATGTTGCGCAAGGTTGAAGTGGTTGAAGTGGGCGATACCGGCCTGCTTAAGGGCGAGCACATTGATCGCGCCCGCCTGGCCGAGATCAACCAGGTGGCCATGAAGCAGGAAAAGGCGCCCGCGCGTCTGGAGCCAATGCTGTTGGGCATCACCAAGGCGTCGCTGGCAACCGAGTCGTTCATTTCGGCGGCTAGCTTCCAGGAAACCACTCGCGTGCTCACCGAGGCGTCGGTGCGTGGCCTGAAGGATGGTTTGCGCGGCTTGAAGGAAAACGTGATCGTCGGTCGGTTGATTCCGGCCGGCACCGGTTCCTACTTCCATGCGCGCCGTCGTCGCAACAAGGGCACAGAAGACCTGCGCGCCGGTCGTGGCTTTATGGATATGGGCGGTGGCGCGGTCGAGACGGACGATTCTGTGTCCGACGAGGCCGATGCTTCAGCCTAGTAGCAGGGCGGTTCCCGAACCGCCCACAGACTTTAGTTGACACCTTGCGGGGGCGTTCCTAAAATCGCGCCCCTTTGTTTGGAAGCCGGTACGCCCGAATCAAGCGCGCCGTGTTTTCGCTAAACCACCTCCGGGCCGCCTGTTTACTTCGCGTAATGGGCGGCCCGGTGTTTTGCAGTCCGCCGTCTTTGATTGAAAGAGCGGGGGCAGCGCTTTGAGGAAAATGAGTTTTTATGGCAACCGTTAGTCAGTTGGTCCGCAAGCCGCGTAAGTCGCCGAACTTTAAGACCAAAGTGCCGGCTCTGGCCGCATGTCCGCAAAAACGTGGCGTCTGTACGCGCGTCTACACCACCACGCCGAAGAAGCCGAACTCGGCGCTGCGTAAAGTGGCCAAAGTGCGCCTGACCAATGGCTTTGAAGTCATTAGCTATATCGGTGGCGAAGGCCACAACCTGCAAGAGCACTCGGTGGTATTGATCCGCGGCGGCCGCGTAAAAGATCTGCCAGGTGTGCGTTACCACACGGTGCGCGGCACGTTGGACTGCGCCGGCGTCACCAATCGTCGTCAGGGTCGTTCCAAGTACGGCGCCAAGCGTCCCAAACAGGCCGCTGCGAAGTAAGTTTTCATTGATTCGAGTTTGCTAGCTAGCTAGCACAACCTCTCAACTAATTCGGTAGTCATATGTCCCGTAGAGCCGCAGCCCCCACGCGCACCATCCTGCCCGACCCGCGCTTCAACAGCTTGTTGCTGTCCAAGTTCATGAACATGGTCATGGATAGCGGCAAGAAAGCCGCGGCCGAGCGCATCGTGTACGGCGCAGTGGATCGCATTGCCGAAAAGACCGGCAAGCCGGCCGAGATATCGATCGAGCTACTCACTCAAGCGCTGGATAACGTCAAGCCTGCGGTGGAAGTGAAGAGCCGCCGCGTCGGTGGTGCGACTTACCAAGTGCCGGTAGAAGTGCGCGCGCCGCGTCGCCAAACCCTGGCCATGCGCTGGGTGATTGAAGCTGCGGTGAACCGCAGCGAAAAGACCATGGCGCACCGCCTGGCTGCCGAGCTGATGGATGCTGCGGAAAATCGCGGCACCGCCGTGCGCAAGCGTGAAGACACTCACCGCATGGCAGACGCCAATAAGGCGTTTGCGCATTACCGCTGGTAACACGCTGCTCGGCTGGTCTTAACTGGCGAGCTGATTGATTGCGCCCCGTACCTGGCTGAAGGCCCACGCTGACGGCAAGGGCGGGGCATTTGCTTAGAGGAATTCGCATCCGTGGCACGTACGACACCAATTGAGCGCTACCGAAATATCGGTATTTCCGCGCATATTGATGCCGGCAAGACCACCACCACCGAGCGCATCCTGTTCTATACCGGCGTGTCGCACAAAATCGGCGAAGTGCACGACGGTGCTGCGGTCATGGACTACATGGAACAGGAGCAGGAGCGCGGCATCACCATTACCGCCGCGGCGACCACCTGCTTCTGGAAGGGGATGGAAAACAACTTCCCCGAACATCGCATCAATATCATCGATACCCCAGGACACGTGGACTTCACCATTGAAGTGGAGCGCAGCCTGCGAGTGCTGGATAGTGCCGTGGCCGTGTTCTGCGCCGTGGCAGGTGTGCAGCCGCAATCGGAAACGGTGTGGCGCCAGATGAACAAATACAAGGTGCCGCGCATTGCGTTCGTTAACAAGATGGACCGCGCCGGCGCCAACTTCCTGCGCTGTGTGGAGCAGATCAATTTGCGTCTGCGCGGCAATGCTGTGCCGATCCAACTGCCGATCGGCGCCGAAGATGATTTCGTCGGCGTGGTCGATTTGATCCGCATGCAGGAAATCTGGTGGGACGATGCCACCCAGGGCACCAAGTTCGAATATCGTGAGATTCCCGCCGATATGAAATCGCTATGCGATGAATGGCGCGTTAAGTTGGTGGAGGTTGCGGCCGAAGCTAACGAAGCCTTGACCAGCAAGTATCTGGAAGGCGAAGAACTGTCGGTCGAAGAAATCAAAGCGGGCTTGCGTGAGCGCGCGCTGCGTAACGAAATCTGCCTGACCATGTGCGGCTCCGCGTTCAAGAACAAGGGCGTGCAAGCCATGCTCGATGCAGTGGTGGAGTTCATGCCGGCGCCGACGGAAATGCCGGACGTGAAGGGCCTGCTGTCGGATGGCAGCGAAGGCACGCGCAAGGCCAGCGATGAAGAGAAGTTCGCCTCTCTGGCGTTCAAGATTCTGAACGACCCGTTTGTTGGCAATCTGACCTTCTTCCGCGTGTACTCCGGCGTGATGAACTCCGGCGATACGGTGTTCAATCCTGGCAAGGACAAGAAAGAGCGTATTGGCCGTTTGTTGCAAATGCACGCCAGCGAGCGCAGCGAAATCAAAGAAGTGCGTGCCGGCGACATCGCCGCCGCCGTGGGCCTGAAAGATGTGACCACCGGCGATACGCTGTGCGATCCCGAACATTCCATTCAGTTGGAAAAGATGGATTTCCCGGTGCCGGTGATTTCGGTGGCGGTGGAGCCGCGCACCAAGGTCGATCAGGAAAAAATGGGCTTGGCGCTACAGCGTCTGGCCAAAGAAGATCCGTCATTCCGCATGCACACCGATCAGGAGTCGGGTCAGACCATTATTTCCGGTATGGGTGAGTTGCACCTGGAAATCATCGTTGATCGCATGAAGCGCGAGTTCAAAGTCGAAGCCAACGTCGGTAAACCCATGGTGGCGTATCGCGAAACCATTCGTGGCAAAGTTGATCAGGAAGGCAAGTTCGTGCGCCAGTCCGGTGGTCGTGGTCAATATGGTCACGTCTGGATTACTTTGGAGCCGGCCGAAACGGGCAAAGGCTTCGAGTTCGTCAACGCCATCGTCGGCGGCACGGTGCCGCGCGAATACATCCCGGCCATTGAAAAAGGCATTCGTGAAGCCACCGAAACGGGCGTGTTGGCCGGTTATCCGGTGGTGGATGTTAAAGCCACGTTGTTCGATGGTTCGTACCACGATGTCGATTCCAACGAAATGGCCTTTAAGATCGCCGGCTCCATGGCGTTTAAAGACGCCATGTCTAATGCTAAACCGGTCATTCTCGAGCCCATCATGAAGGTCGAAGTGGTGACACCGGAAGATTATTACGGCGACATCGTCGGCGATTTGAATCGTCGTCGGGGCCAGATTATCGGCATGGAAGATTCTGTGTCCGGTAAGGTGGTGACCGCCGAAGTGCCGTTGGCCGAGATGTTTCAGTACTCCACGTCCATGCGTTCCATGAGCCAAGGTCGAGCGACCTATACCATGGAGTTCGCCAAGTACATGGAAGTGCCGAGCAACGTGGCAACCGTCATTACCAAGCAATCTTGATTTAATCGTCTGTAAGTATTTGCATTAACCCTGATATCAACTAATTGAAACTGAACTGAGGATCGCCGCTGTGGCAAAAGAGAAATTTGAGCGTAATAAGCCGCATGTGAACGTCGGCACGATTGGTCACGTTGACCACGGCAAGACGACCCTGACGGCGGCGTTGACGAAAGTCATGGCCGAGAAGTTTGGTGGGGA
>JANMSB010000067.1:0-3866 GCA_031388915.1 Pseudomonadota bacterium
CAAGTAGCGCTAGCCGCCATCACTACAGGCACCCCAGCACACGACGATACTGCTAGTAGCGGATGTATTGAACGTGTCAAATCGACCCTGACCTGCCGGTCGGTGCCCTCTATACCGGTCATTGAAAGTCGCGATAGCAGCCATTCATTTAGTTTCACGAGGATAGGAGGTTAAACGCGCTTTTCCCAGCCCAACGACGCACGGCTAGCGGGCTTCATCTCAGCCCCAACTCCATCCATCGGGGCTCCGAACTGTTTCATGGGTGATTCGCCACTGCCAGTCTGGCTGTGGATAAAATGATCATACGCAGCGATGGCCGGCTGACGGTCCCAATGAAACAAGGACAAGGCGAAGTCGGTGGTGACCCATGGTTACGCGCACATGCCAAGGTAGGCTTGATGGCTCGACCACGGATACTCACTTGGTACGTCAATCATGCGAGCGCGTACTGGGTTGGGATGAATGTAGCGCAGCAGCTCCAGCAGATAGGCGTCGTTATCAACCAGAACGATAAGTCGTATGTCAGCGATGCGGTCAGGCGCCTTTGAAAATTCTCGCCTGCACTTCGCCCCAAAGCGAGCCAGCGCTCGGATTCCTGTCGCCGTGCGTTACCTCACCCTCTTACCAAAACCATCGCAGTCGTCCACGCCTTCCAGCTTGACCACCAAGCTCTCTTGCAATTTACGAAGGCGTACGGCCGCCTCTTTTTCGCTTTCTTTGGTTTCCGCGCGCTTTTTCTTCGTAGCGGCTGGATCTTCTGGGGCTGACGCGATGCTCGGCCCGATCAGGACAACAACCGCTGCGATCACCATCAGCACCGCCGCAATTACGTCTCCGACGTAAGGGAGCGTCACGGCCTTTGCCACGCCGAGGCTTGTTGCCACCGCAGGGCTAGTGGGGTTTCTCGACCCGGCCTCGCTCCTCAAGCGATCCGCTTCTTCCTTGGCACAAGCTCCATCAAGTGGCGGACGGCGATCGGGATAGGCTCGGGCTTTCTTCAACTCATCGACGACGGCCTTGATTGTCTGGGCTTCCCAATCTGGTCCCGTGAGAAGCGCCATTGCGTGCGGCGTCAGGTTGCCAGCAGCCTTGCGGCATGCCGCCATCGTCTTGGGATCAAGACCGCGCCCTATACGTCCCAATTGCGCGGCGGTTCTTGCCTTTAGCGATCCGACGTTTCTTGCCGAAGCCAATGCCACATCGATCGGCGTCACGGCCGCAGCGACACAAAGTAAGGCAATGCGCTGCAGAAACTGGCGGCGTGATGCCACCTCTGGCGGGACGAGAGCCCCACTCACGTGACCTGACAACCCTCTCATCGTTCTCCTCCTGCGGGCGTTGATACGCCACGTCGAGGATAGGAAGAATAAACGCGCTTTTCCGCCGAAGCCAGCCCAGCGACGCAACGCACAAACCGTGGGGTACCAGAAACCATCGACAAGTCAGCTACTTATTGACACTGAACTCTATAATTCTAATTCTCGATATTTCCTACCGTATGTTATTGCACCGACATCAAGAGGACCCCAACGTCCCTACTGGAGCGGCGAATGTAGCAAGGGTGCCGGCGCAGAGCGCAGTGATGCGTCTGACAAACTGACGCCGGGATTCTGCTGCTTGCGGACAAGGAATCTGCCCTCAGCAGAAACTCACCGTATCGTCCCAACCACCTGTGGGTTGAATGGCGCCCCCGGGGCGAGAGGAAGAGTAGATGGCAATGCTGCATACCCATACGAAAACGTGTGAAGGCGACCGCGAAGTTGCGCCGTAATCGAGAGCGAGCACGAGTAGTGCGTCACCGTCGCCGGGTCGACACCGGAATTGACATTACTCGCTGCCGTCACCTCGCCCTCGAAAGCGCCACCCGAAATAACAGCCGAACCGTATGCAGTTCCGACGTGACCCCGGTCGCCGGGACGAGCAGCAGCGCTCGTGTACAGGTGGCAACTTACGCCCACCGTTCCGCTGTCCGGGGGCAGCTTGGATAGTTTGACCGGCACGGTGAAGGTGAAGTCCGCGGCCGATGTGGCACCGGACGCTAAACTGAGCACGCTGGCCAAGATTACCCAGAAAGCTTGATGTTTGTGGTGCATGGTGAAAGTCGCTTTTTAGGTCCAAGGTTCACGGAAAGGGCTGTCGGTTAACCAGAAGTGATGAACTCATTCAACGTGACCGGTGCCGGTCAGAGTTAGCTGCGGGGTCCGTACCACAATCGGGGTGAATCGGTACGTGGTCTCTGCCACGCCCATCCCCGTGAGGGTCAGTTGCGACGTCCGAACCGCGACGGGGGTGAATCGGAAACTGACTTCCGCCACGCCAGTACCGGTCAGAGTCAGTGGCGGAGTGCGTATCGCGACGGGTACGAACGGGCCAATGGCCGATGGTGAGCCGGAAGTGTTGGTGGAGGGCGTACGCTGCGATGCCGTTGCCCGATGTGGGGCATCCGGAAGCGGCTGTGCGCGAAGCGTAAAGTCATCGGCGGTGATCAGTCGTTTCGAATGACGACTGGCACTCGATGCCGGATCGGGTGTTGCTTCCGGTTTCGTCAGGACTTGGGTTTGCTTCACACTGGGTCTCGCGGCTTCAGCCACGGCCATCATGCTGTTGCATTGCTGCAGTTCCCAAGCGGGCAGGTCGTGGTTCGCGACCGTGAAACTCTCTATCGTACCGACTTCACGCGCGAGATTCTGGCACGCCGCCATGACGGCCGAGTGCATGGCTGCCGCGCTGCAACGCGTGCCTTTACACGTCCAGCTGACATCGTTGGCTTTGAATGCGCCCTGGCGGCGAGCGCTTGCCTGTGTAGCGACCACCACACTGACCGAATTGGCCTGCACGGCTTTTCCGGAGTCGGTTGCGGGGACTTGGGCACCGAGGCTGCATGGCAGCGCGGCCAGCAGCACGCAGCGCATGAGTCGAGAGGATTGTGTCCATCGCATATCGCGGTCTCCGCGTTTTTCGCCGTTGGGCATGATCCGTGCACAAGCCGCAGCGCGCGTGCGCCGTTGAAGTAAAGCCAAACTATGCGCCCGCTTGGAAGGAGGCAACAAGACCTCGGCAGCGGCGCGCTCGACGCAGAGGGAAGTACAACTGCATACGTGTCCGCTGTCGCCACTGTGGTCAGCTCGGTGGTTACAGTGACTGTGATTGCCACTGAATGATCGGGCACACAGGCATATCGGCATATCGGTCGAACCTCAGTCCATCGCTGCCTTTGCCAGCGCCACCGCCTGATCCTCGGTGATTTTTGAGTTTACACGCAGATATAACGCGTGCCCCAGCTTATCCTTGAACCAGATCTCGTCGAGAGCGCCAAAGCCTGTTCCACGGCGGTGGCTTACCAGCACGCCGTCGCGCTCAGTGACCTTGCCTTTCCCCCCGGATCCAATCATTTTTCGCCAGCTCGCCTCCTTCAAAATACTGCTGCCGAACGAGAAGTACCGAACCCGCTGCTTGTCCTTGCTGTCGCCGTACTTGCATTCCTGATACAACTCTTCGCCCTCAGGTTTTCGTACAAAATCCTTGCCCATAATGGCCGTGACTTCATCTAACGTGAGTTGTGCGCACAGCGCGCCGATTGGCAATCGACCAGTCATTGATCCGCGCGCGGCATCCTTTGCGATGTCGGTTGCCGCGCTTTGAGCCTGCGCCGAGGGTGTGAACGCGGCGATGATCGCAAGGGCAAGAAGCACCATGTGCATGGTGAGACTCCTTAATAATTTAATAAGTGCAATAAATGCGTATTCTATCCTCATCTTTTTGCAACGGAGGATTTTGCCATGCGCTCCATTTATGCTTCACTCGCTTTGACCATCATCCTGTTGTCAGTGTCGGGCGCGCCTGCCATCGGGGCCGGCGCCGAGCGC
>JANMSB010000488.1:0-1910 GCA_031388915.1 Pseudomonadota bacterium
GCGCGAGTTACTCGAAAGCTGCCACTGGAATGTCAGCCTCGCCGCCACGCAACTCAACATCAGCCGTCGCACCTTGCATCGCAAACTCAAAGCGCATGGCTTGCGACGGTATTCGGTGTATTGAAGGGTTTGCGTCAGCAGGTGTAGGGCGCACACATGTGTGCGCCACTCAAACGTCATACGGCAACAATAACGGAATGGCGTATCTGTCGTAGGGTGGCCGGTCAGTGTTCCAGACAAGACCGGCATGACCTACATCCATGTAGGCCGGGATTAGCGGCCTTCCGCGTAACCCGCCATTCACAATTTCCATTAAGCGACTTCAAACACGCGCCGCACTCCGCTGCGCAGAGTGACGCCTTACATTGGCGTGCGGTGGACGTGATGTTGGCTAGAGCCGAGCCAGCCAATAGTTGGGTTGACGACGGTGACCGGCAACAGCCAAGACCTGAACGAGCCCATCAACTTCGCGATAGATGAGATCGAAGCGGAAGACCTGAAAGCCGACACGCCGAATGGCAGGCGGAAATGCAACTCGATAACGATGTGGCGCTTCACAGGCCAGAACCAATGCAGCACGATACTCGGCATGGTAGCGCTGCCCCAGACCAGCTTGGCGCTCCTCATAGTAAGCGACCTGTTGCCGGTGCTCCGCCGCCGCGTCTGGATGGAGCCAATACTTCACTTGAAGAGTGCTTGGACCTGATTTTCCAGTTCCTCGCCAGATACCAACTGGACCTTACCTTGGTCGATCTCGTCAGCACGACGCTGAGCCTCAACAAGCCAGAGCTGCTTCGCTTCAGCCTCAGGCAATTGATCTAGGCTCTCAAGAAGCTTCTGGGCCAAATGCGCCCGTTCCTGCAATGGCAAGTGGAGGACAACTTTCTCGATATCTTCGGTAGTAGTGCTCATATGGAAAAGTCTAGCATGGCCCGCTTCCGAGCTTTAACGCGTTTTAAACACGCAAAGTAAAACCATGAGTGCTAGATAACATCGGAACGGATTCGGCCGCAAGCGCTTGTTGCAAAAGGCTCAGCGGCGATCTTTCCACAGCGAGCGTCAGAGACCAGAAACACGACTACCAACCATACCTCACCGTCACCGACCCAAAGGTCACGCTACCAAACTGATCGTTGCTGGAGCGGCCGATAGAGGGCGCGATGGTCCACTGTTCACTCAAGAACACTGCGGCGCTTAGTTCTGCCGTATTAGTCGAGTCGTTACTGTCGAGTGCTTGGTCGTTAAAGTATTGCGCGGTCAACGTCACACTATCGAATCGATAACGCATGCCAGCGTTGTAGCTGCGCTGCAAAATCGCCGCTTCACGCGTCGCGCCCGTGGTTTGTAGCAACACTTGCTGCGCTAACAACGGCCGGTTGTTAAGTGCGTTATTGACTATGCCAATCACGCCGCCACTGCCGCCGGTGGTGGTGACCGTGCCGTTCTGGCGAGTGGTTGCATCGTAGTCGTAACTCATGCCGCCCAAGAACACATTGAGGCGTTGAGTGAGATTGAAATAAGCATGTAAGCCAATGCCGTTGCCGCGCAGCGATTCAGCGACTGGTACGTTGGTAGTGCCTTGCGCACCGGTGACCGGCACCACCGCCTCAATATCGGTGTTGCGATGCAGGCCATCGATGCCGATACCCAATACTTCGTTGTGCCACTCCAATGAACCGATCCAATCGCGCTGGTCGTAGCGATCGCCATCTTTGCGGCGCCTGGCCTCAAGCGTGGTGATCCATTGTTGTCCGGCAAACCCAACGCCGATGTTGCCCAAGGTCGGATTAACCGTTGCATTGGCTTGCTGCACACGCGCCTTGCCACCGCCGACATGTGCCCACCCATGGTCACCGAAGGTCAGGCTGACGGTAGCGGTGGTTTGGCGATTGTGATCGCTGTCGTGAAGG
>JANMSB010000509.1:0-2072 GCA_031388915.1 Pseudomonadota bacterium
GTTCTTTCATCGCGGCGCGCAGCTGGCAGTGGTCGGCGATGTGTTGTTTCAGGGCTCCATCGGCCGCACCGACTTTCCGGGCGGCAACCACGATGCGTTGATTCAATCCATCCGCGATAATCTGTTTCCGCTCGGCGACGAGGTGCGCTTCGTGCCCGGTCACGGTCCGATGTCGAGCTTCGGTCAGGAGAAGCAAACCAATCCGTATGTGGCTGATCGGTTATTCAGATAATTGTTCTGTAGTGCAATGTGCAATGAGCGATGCACCGTTTTGCCGATCACGGCAGAATCACTTCACTGGTTTCGATATGATGAACGGCTCGGGTTGTCGTTTATAAGGTCCTGAGTTGTCAGTGGCCACGGTTTGCTAAATTTTGATATTGAGGCGGAGGATTTGGGCATGAGTGATGCGGCGGGTTCAACGATGGTTGTCATTGGGGCAGGCCATGCGAGCGGCGAGTTTGTTACCTGCTTGCGTCAGGAAGGTTTTGACGGGCGCATTCTGGTGATCGGTGCAGAATCTTATCTGCCGTATCAACGTCCGCCTTTGTCGAAAACTTATTTGTCCGGCGAGGTCACCATTGATTCGTTGTACCTGAAGCCGCTGAGCACTTACCAGCGGGTGAACGTTGAGTTCATGCTCAACATGCGCGTAGACAAAATCGATCGCGCGCAGAAGTGCGTGGTGTTATCCGACGGCCGCAGCGTTCACTACGACAAGCTGGCCATCAATACCGGCGGACGAGTGCGGCGCCTGCCCATCCCCGGCGCGGAGCAAGCCGAAAAGGCGTCTAATTTTCACTATGTGCGCACCATCGACGATATCGACCGGTTGCGCCGTCACATGGAACATGGCCGGCGGCTGGTGATTATCGGCGGCGGTTATATCGGATTGGAAGCGGCGGCGGTGGCCACCAAGCTTGGTTTAAAAGTAACCATATTGGAAGCGGCGCCACGTGTGTTGGCGCGCGTCACCGCGCCGGAACTCTCGGCATTTTACGAACGCGTGCATCGTGAAGCCGGCGTGGATATTCGCACCGGTGTGGGCGTATCGGGCATCGAATTCGATGCTTCGAACGATGCCGTTAGTGGCATCGTATGTGCTGATGGCACCAAGGTGCCTGCCGATGTGGTCATTGCAGGCATTGGTTTGATTCCCAACACCGAACTTGCCGAGGCTGCGGGTTTAGAAGTCGCCAACGGCATCGTGGTCGACGAGTACTCGCGTACCTCAGATCCCGACATCGTTGCCTGCGGCGACTGTGCCAACCATCCCAGCGCACTGTATGGCCGGGTGCGCATAGAGTCGGTGCCGAATGCCGTCGAACAAGCCCGGGCCGCCGCCGCCGCCATCTGCGGCAAGCTCAAGCCGTATACGGCGGCGCCGTGGTTTTGGTCGGATCAATATGATCTGAAGCTGCAAATGGTGGGGTTGTCGCAGGGCTACGAACAACTCGTGCTGCGCGGCTCGACTGCGGGTAAATCGTTTGCTGCGTTTTATCTGAAGGGTGGCCGCATCATCGCCGGCGACTTTGTTAATCGCTTGCAGGAATTCATGGTGGCAAAGAAGTTGGTGGCCGAGCAGATAGTGGTCGAGCCACAGGTATTGGCCGACGAGACCGTGCCATTAAAGACGTTGTTGCAAAAGTAATTCGCGTTATCGCGAACTGCCAGCGCCCCAAACTGAATAGTCGTGTGGGGCGGGGTCTGCTGTTTTAAACCCTTCCTGAAACGGGTATCGATGCCCCCGTGATGGCGCGTGCTGCATCGGAAGCCAGAAACACAATGACTTCCGCCAGCGCGTCGGGTGTCACCCAGCGGCTGAAGTCGGCAGTGGGCATGTCGGCGCGGTTCGGCGGCGTATCGATAATGCTGGGCAGTACCGCGTTGACGTTGATGCCCTGATCCTTCAATTCTTCGGCGAGACTCTCGGTCAGTTTCGCCACGCCTGCTTTGGAAGCCGTGTACGCGCCCATGCCCGCGCCGGCTTTCGCCGCTGCGCCTGCACCGATATTGATGATGCGTCCGCCACCGCGTTTCAGTAAGTAGGGCAGTGCCGCCTTGCAAGTCGC
>JANMSB010000074.1:0-6376 GCA_031388915.1 Pseudomonadota bacterium
GATGAAGCCAAACAAACTGAAGGCCAGCGACGTCAGAATCAGAAACGCCAGCATCCATAGTGGATGCATAATTTCAAACGGCACGAACGCACGCGCGGTGGCCAGAATGATCAAGCCCAGGATGATCGACTTGGTGGCCGCTGCGCCCACATAGCCGAGCACAATCTCGATGAATGAGATCGGCGCGGATAACACTTCGTAAATGGTGCCCGCATAACGTGGCATGTAAATGCCGAAAGACGCATTCGAGATACTTTCGGTCAGCACCGATAACATGATCAGCCCGGGCACGATAAACGCGCCATAACTTACGCCATCGATCTGCGCCATGCGCGAGCCAATGGCCGAGCCAAATACTACAAAGTACAACGAGGTGGAAATCACCGGCGAGGCAATGCTTTGTACGAGGGTGCGAAACCAGCGTGACAGCTCGAAGGTATAGATAGCGCGTACGGCGTAAGTGTTCATGCGGCATCCTGATTGTTGTGCACCAGGCTGACAAAAATATCTTCCAGCGAACTCTCGCTGGTGTGCAGGTCCTTGAAGTCGATGCCGGCTTCATTTAGTTGCCGTAGCAGGCCTGCAATATCTGTGGCATCGCTTTGCGTATCAAACGTGTAAATCAGGGTGTGCCCCTCGTTGGCCAGTTCCAACTGCCGGCCGGACAACTGTGCCGGAATACTGGCAAGCGGACTTTGCAACTGTAGCGTCAACTGCTTCTTGCCCAGCTTGCGCATCAGCACCTGCTTGTCTTCAACCAGGATCAGCTCGCCCTTGTTGATGACGCCGATGCGGTCGGCCATCTCCTCGGCTTCTTCGATGTAGTGCGTGGTCAGAATAATCGTCACGCCATTGGCGCGCAGGCCACGCACCATCTCCCACATGTCGCGGCGCAGTTCCACGTCCACCCCGGCAGTGGGCTCATCCAGAAACAAGATTTGCGGTTCATGCGACAGCGCCTTGGCAATCATCACGCGGCGCTTCATGCCACCCGACAGATCCATGATGCGTGCATCTTTTTTGTCCCATAGCGATAAATCGCGCAATACTTTTTCGAGGTACGCCGGGTTGGGTGCTTTGCCAAATAAGCCGCGACTGAAGATCAAGGTGCGCCACACCGTTTCGAACATCTCGCTGGCGAGTTCCTGCGGCACCAGTCCAATTTTTGAGCGCGCCGCGCGATAGTCGCGCACCACATCATGACCATCGGCCAACACCGTGCCCGAACTTGCATTGACTAGGCCGCAGATGATGCCGATCAGTGTGGTCTTGCCCGCGCCGTTCGGCCCTAGCAACGCAAATATTTCACCGCGCCGAATGTCGAGGTCGATGCCTTTGAGTGCTTGAAAGCCAGAGGCGTAAGTCTTGGTGATGTTGCTAATAGAAATAATGGACTGCACGAAAGACCCGCATTGTCGGCGTGGTTAAAGAGGCCGGATTATAGATAACTAGATACACGATACGCATCATCGGTGCAGGTCAATTCCCGATTGTGGGAGAGAGCGAGTGCTTGCACCCTGCCGTTGGTTGGCGCAGCATATATTGCTTAATTATCAAGAGGGACTGTCATGTTGCGTTCAGCACGAATTTTCATTGCCATGCCGTTGATCATGATTGCGGGCGTGAGCTTAAACGGTAGCGCATTGGCGGAAGGCGGTGGGTCTGCACCTATGTCCGCGCCGATGCCAAGCACGCCGCTGACACCGGAGGAAAAAGCCACCATGGCTTACAACGCCGGCGTTCGTCTCATCAAAGATGCAGATGCGGAGCTGGCCGACGCGGCGAAAGCGACCGAGCCTAAGAAACAACAAAAATTCCAGGATCGCGCTCAGAAATACTTCAGCAAGGCGCAGGCAAAATTTGAGTCCGCCGTTGAGCTCAAGCCCGATATGTATCAGGCATGGAATTATGTGGGCTACTCAAAACGCAACCTTCGTGACTATAGCGGCGCGCTGGCAGCCTATGATCGTGCGCTCACGCTTAATCCGCGGTATTTCGAAGCCATTGAATACCGTGGGCATGCCTACTTGGGGCTCAATCGTATCGACGATGCCAAGCAGGCATATCTTGATCTGTTCGCCGGTAATCGTGCGCTAGCCGATCAGTTGCTGGTGGCGATGCAGTCGTGGGTGGGTGCGCGGCGCAGCGATGCACAAGGTATGGATGGCGCGGCCTTGCAAGAATTTGCCAAGTGGGTCGATGAACGCAGCAGCATCGCCACCAAGACGGCGGGTCTTGCGCCTGAAAGCAACACGGCGCGTTGGCACTGAAGACGAATTGGCTGATTCGTTGGGGCATGACGCTGACCGCAGCGCTGGTTGCGGTTGGCGTAGGTGCTGCTGAGGCGCCTGTTTATCGCTGGCATCTGCCGCGTGGCTTTCCCGAACCCGTGGTGCCCGCCGACAATCCCATGTCGGCTGCAAAGGTTGCGCTAGGTCGGCGTTTGTTTTTCGAAACACGTTTGTCGGTTACCGCAACTTACAGTTGCGCAACTTGCCATGATCCTGCGCGCGCCTTCACCGATGCACGTGCGCAAGCAGTGGGTGCGACTAGGCAACTGACGGCGCGCAGCGCAATGACATTGATCAATGTTGCCTATAACTCCAGTTACGGCTGGACCGAACCGGCAGTCACCACGCTCGAAGCACAGATGCAACAGCCGCTGTTCAACGAGCATCCCATCGAGATGGGCCTTACGGGGCGAGAAGCAGCGGTGGCTGCTTTGTTGTCGGCCGATCCCAGTTATGTCAGCGCGTTTAACGCTGCTTTTCCCGAAGCGCCAAATAGCATCTCGATTAACAATCTAATTCGCGCCATTGCCTGCTACGAGCGCACGCTGATTTCCGGTGACAGTCCATTTGATCGCTATGTGTTCAGGGGTGAACATGATGCCATCGACGCATCTGCCAAGCGCGGTGTGGAATTGTTCTACTCGACGCGACTCGGCTGCGCGAATTGTCACGGCGGATTCAATTTCACCGGTACGGTGCTGCATCGTGATCAGACGACTGCTGTCCCGGCGTTCGCGCGCACTGGCGTGGGCGCTACACCGATGCGTGTGCCCACACTGCGTAACATCGACCTTACTGCGCCCTATATGCACGATGGACGTTTCGCAACGCTCGATCAGGTTATTACTCACTACGAAAACGCCAACGAAAACTTGCAACCGGATATCCATTTGCCTGAGTTCAAGTTGACGCCCGCAGAGCGGCGCGACTTGCGGGCATTTCTGGAATCGCTCACAGATAGCGAATTCATCCGCTCCAACACTGCACGTACCGAGTCTCGTTGACGGCGCCAACATTCAAGAACGCTGCTGGGTAAATCGTGCCGAGTCGAAAACAGCGTGGCTTAGCTTTCCAGCTTTGCATCCATGCTGATGTCGGCACGCAGCACACGCGACACCGGACATCCGGCCTTAGCGCTGCTGGCGGCGGTGTCGAATTGCTGTTGCGTGGCGCCGGGGACTTTGGCTTTCACGTCCAGATGAACGGCGGTGATGGTGAAGCCGGCGTCGGTTTTATCCATGGTTAAGGTGGCGGTGGTGTTAATGCTGCTGGCGGTAAGGCCGGCGCCATCAAGTTGTGCGGATAGAGCCATAGAAAAACATCCCGCATGCGCGGCGGCGATCAGTTCTTCAGGATTGGTGCCGACGCCATTTTCGAAACGGGTACTGAACGAGTACTGCGTGCTCGACAACACGCCGCTCTCGGTGGAGATGGCGCCTTTGCCGCCTTTCAAGTTGCCGTTCCAAACGGCCGATGCTTTGCGTTTCATGGCGATCTCCTCGATTTAGGATGGTGGATGATTTGTAACAGTATTCCCACTGTGGGCGGGCAATCCATACGTATGGGCTGCACGAATGGCGCCGACGCAGGCGACGGCATGGATGCCGGAGGTAGAGCAATGCATGGAGCAATTGCCGGATGCGCAGGAGCGGCGATGTGCAGGACGCACGAATGGCGCGGGCGCAGGATGCGCAGGAGCGGCGGATGTGCAGGGACGCACGAATGGCGCGGGCGCAGGATGCGCAGGAGCGGCCAAAACAAAACACCAACACTCCGGCATCCTGCGTGAGTTGTTGGTGTTGTGGTGAAGGAGAACCCTCATCCTGCCCTCTCCCACGGGGAGAGGGGAAGTATCGAATTACTTCTTCTTGGCCTTGCTGTCTTTTTTCTCGTCTTTGTCGCTGGGAGAAATGGTTTCCAACAGCTTGGTATCGAGATCGGTCAGGGTCGGCAGTTCGTCTTCCTTGACCAGCGGCTTGAGCTGGGCGTGCAGCTTACTGCTCAGTTCATATAGCTCGCGGTGTTGCGGCACCAGTTTCAGGGCGTTTTCTTTCAGCTCTTTCAGCTCGGTCAGTTCCTTGTCCTGATCCTGCTTTTCTTTACGCACGGTGTTGAAGCTGGTTTCGATCTGCTTGCGCAGGTCGGCTTCGTCCTGTTTTTCCTTCTTCAGGGCTTTGAGCTTCTTCACCACGTTATCCGGCGTGTCGGCCAGGGCGGTGTTGATCGCTTTGAGCGCCTTGTCCTTGTCGGCGACCTGCGCCTTCAACTGCTGGATTTCCTTGGCGACGGAAGCACGTTCGGCTGCCATTTGCGGAGCAACGCGCTCCTGCTTGGCAACGATGTCGGCAGCCGTGGTTTCGGCGGCGGCCTGAGTGCGCAGGGCGGCAGACAGTCTTTTGTCCATTTCAGCGATGGTTTGCTGCGCCTGTTGTTTGGCGGCAACGACGCTGGCTTCGGCATCTTTAGCGCGCTGGATGGCGCGATCGAGGGCGGCTTTCAGTTGGTCCTGGTCGCAGTTGGGGTCCAGGTCGAGGGCTTCAGCGGCGGTCCGCATCAACATCTGCTTGCTGAGGGCAAGCTCTTTCCACACTTTCAATTGGAGATCTAATTGCGATTGATCCACATGCATACCTTTCGTTGGGTCGGTTGGGGAGGGTTGGGACGGGTTGATGGAATTGGGGGCCGCGGATTGTAGTCGAAAATCAGACAAACTGGACTTGAATTGTGGTAACGACAGCGAATCCGGTGTTTCCCTTACCGGTGGTGTCCAGTTTTGGGTCCTAAATACGGACCAACATCGACCTCAAATCGACCCCCAAAATCGACAGGTCGCCGCCGGGGACAGACCCTAGCCAACGGTCTATGATGCGCGCCCCCAAGGTATTGACCCCCTTACCCATGTCCGTTGCTCCCTCCACTGCCCCCTCCTTTGGCGAGTTAGGACTGTCGGCACCGCTATTGCGGGCCATTGCCGAGAGCGACTACCGCGAACCCACCCCGGTTCAGGTGGCCGCCATCCCGGCGGTATTGCGCGGCGAGGATGTGCTGGCCGCAGCGCAAACCGGCTCGGGTAAAACGGCAGCGTTTGGCCTGCCGCTGCTGCAAGCGTTGAGTGTCCAGCCTTGCGATGCGGCTGCCCGGGACAGTGTGCGGGCGCTGGTGTTGGCGCCGACGCGCGAGCTGGCCATGCAAGTGGGCGAGTCGCTGCGGGCCTATAGCCGGTATTTGCCCGAACGGCTCAAGAT
Source organism: Pseudomonadota bacterium (assembly GCA_031388915.1). Lineage (GTDB taxonomy): Bacteria > Pseudomonadota > Gammaproteobacteria > Steroidobacterales > Steroidobacteraceae > CAILZL01. Next base: position 5,537 of record JANMSB010000074.1, read on the forward strand.
TCTTAGCGTCTATGGCGGGGTGTCGATCAATCCGCAAATGATGGCACTGCGTGGTGGTGCTGATCTGGTTGTGGCCACGCCGGGCCGACTGCTGGATTTACTTGACCACAATGCCCTGCATCTGGCCGGGGTGCGCACCCTGGTGCTGGATGAGGCCGATCGACTGTTCGATTTGGGTTTTGCCGACGAGCTGCGGCGCATCGTGGCGCTGCTGTCGGCGCCTCAGACCCTGCTGTTCTCGGCCACCTTTCCCGCCGAGGTGCAGGGCTTGGCAGAGCAGTTGTTGCGCAACCCGACCCGGATTGCCGTCGCCGCTACGCCCGACACCACCCCGGATATTGCGCAACGCGCGATTCGTGTCGATGCGCCGCGACGCACGCAACTACTTCGCCAACTGATTCAAACCGAGGGCTGGACCCGTGTCTTGGTGTTTGTCGCCACGCAATACGCCACCGAGCATGTGGCCGACAAACTGCGCCGCGCCGGTATCCAGGCGCAGGCGCTGCATGGCGAACTCAGTCAGGGCACGCGCACCCAGGCGCTTAAGGATTTCAAAGCCAGTAACGTGCAAGTGCTGGTGGCCACCGATGTGGCGGCGCGCGGCATCGACATCGAATTGTTGCCGGCGGTGGTGAATTACGATCTGCCGCGCTCGGCGGTGGATTACACCCATCGCATCGGCCGCACCGGTCGTGCGGGCCAAGCGGGCGTTGCAGTGAGTTTTGTTCCGGCGCAAGCCGAAGCACATTTTCGTTTGATCGAAAAACGTCATCAGTTGCGCTTGCCGCGCGAAGTGATCACCGGCTTTGAGCCTACGGAAGCAGAGGTTGTTGAAGGTAA
>JANMSB010000092.1:0-2406 GCA_031388915.1 Pseudomonadota bacterium
TATGTGTTGCTCGGTAAGCGCAAGACCAAAGCTGCGGATCACCCCGAGCCGCTGTTGGCCGAACCCGTAAAATCATAAGCACACTTGGACTGGATGCGCGTTGCACTAGACACTGACGATATTGATCTACAGTCGCTGCCAAGGTTTCAGCGCGCGTTGCGCTACCAGCGCATTCTTCTGCAATTGGCGCTGCTGGTATTCATCGTTGCCCTCGCGATGGGCGTGGTGTGGTGGTGGCTGCCGGCATCTATCTGGCGGCCGTTGTTGGCGGGCAATTCGGCGGCGTTGGCAGTGCTGTGCGCCGGTTTGCAGGCCGCTTACTGGGTGGCCCGCTGGCGGTCACACGCATTGGATCAGGCACTGGGTAGTGCGGTAACGCCGGATGCAACAAAAACGGCGCGACAAGACAGCGTCGCCACCGTTCCTACCGGGCCACTAAAACGTTGGCTGCGCAAATGCAGCACCTGGCGCGATCAGGTAGCTCAGGCGGTGCGGCGTCATGGTAGCGCTGAAGGTTGGGCAGCGCTGTGCATGGGTGTGCTCACCTTGGCGGCGTTGTTATTGGTGATCAACACGTGGGATCTGCGCTTGCCACCGGTGGCGCTGGATGCCACCGCCATGACTGCTGCCGCATGCGCCGTGCTCCTGGCTTTTGGCTTGCTGGTGTTTGAGCGGTACTGCGCGGGCAAGCCTGTCGTGGAATTTCCCGAAGCTGCACAACTTGCGCCCCTGGCGCGAGTGGCCATTACGGTGTCATTGCTGACCACCGGTTGCGTATTGCTGAGCAACGGCTCGCGGCAATGGCCAACGCAAGTAGCCGTGCTGATCGGGTTGCTGCCGATGGTGGTGGCAATGGAATTGTTGTTGCGCGCCTTGCTGTCAACCTTCGCGCCGCGCAACCCGCGGCTTGAACCGGAAATGCTGGCGGACAGTATTCTTGCCGGGTTGTGGCGTTGGCCACTGCGACCTTTGCAGAACTTGCAAGACGAACTCAAGCAGCGGTTTGGCATTGATCTACGGCAAAGCTGGGCGTTTGCCTACATTCGCCGCGCGCTGCTGCCGGTGCTGTCAGTCATCGCGATGATTGCCTGGCTATTGAGCGGCATCGCGGAAATTCCCATTGATGCGCGCGGCATTTATGAGCGCTTCGGCAAACCCGTTGCGGTATTGGGACCGGGTTTGCATGCCGGCCTGCCGTGGCCCATGGCGCGTGTGCGTTTGCTCGAGAATGGCGTGGTGCATGAGTTGGCCACGGCATCGGCGGTGGAGGATGCCAACGAACAAACGCAAGCCAATGCCGATATTGAACTGGCTACTGCCGAAGGACCGCCGCCGCGCAGCGCCAACCGTTTGTGGGATGCCTCGCATGTGGCCGAGAAGTCGCAAGTGATTGCCAGTCTTGCTACCACAAACATGGCCACAACAAATATGGCCACTACAGGCACGGCCACAGCTCGACAAAGTTTTCATGTGGTTAACATGGATGTGCGGTTCATGTATCGCATCGGACTAAGTGATGCTGCCGCGTTGGCGGCGACTTACAACAGCACCGATGTGCCGACGTTGATTCGTAGCACCGCCAATCGCATTCTGGTCAGCTACTTTGCTTCGCGCACGCTGGAAGGTGTGCTCGGCGAAACGCGCATTCAATTGGCTCGCGATATTGGCGCACAGGTGCAAGCCGACTTGGATGCGCTGAACAGCGGTGTGGAAATACTGGCCACGGTGATCGAGGCCATCCACCCGCCTGCCGCGGCGGCCAATGCCTATCATTCGGTACAAGCAGCGCAGATCACCGCGCAAGCGATTATTGCCCGTGAACGCGGCAATGCTGCGGAGCAAATCAATCTGGCGCATCTGCGCGCGGGCATGGCGCGCGACAAGGCCACCGGCGTGGCACGCGAAACGTTGGCTACCGCCGAGGCTGCGCAGTTGAGCTTTGCCGCCGAGCGCAATGCTTACCGCACTGCCGGTAAAGCCTTCCTGTTGGAGAGGTATTTTGGCCAACTCACTCAAGGTCTAGCCAATGCGCAGTTGGTGATTGTTGATCATCGTCTGCGTGGTGCGTCATCCACTATCGATTTACGTAACTTCGCCGCGCCGGTGGATGCGAAGCGAGTTGAACAGTAGGGGCGGCAAGACACATGTCTATTCAATTCGATTTCTGCTGTTTTCCCGGTTCGTGTAGGGGCGGGTTTAAAACCCGCCTGCTTGCGCCGAAAAATCGAATTCAGGCCGGTTTAAAACCGGCCCCTACGCTAGACGTCACGTGTATTTTTCCACTGGGTTTATAAATGTTGAATACCCACACTCACCATTCCGAACACCCGCAGAAACACCCGCATGAGCATGAGCACGAGGCCCATGATCATGGCCATGCCGGGCACGCTAATCATCATGGTCACC
>JANMSB010000131.1:0-16022 GCA_031388915.1 Pseudomonadota bacterium
AGGGGCGGACCTGTGTGTCCGCCCTTTTTCAGCATTGCACCCAGCTAACAAATCAGCATTGCTCTCAATACCCCGCTGCTTGCGGCGGGGTTCTTTATTTCAGCGGTTCCCTAGACTCTATCGCCGCACGACCAGCGGCGACTTCATTGAGATATTAAGCCGCGCGGAACGGCGCTTCGACTACGGGAAGCGGCCTACTGTTATCCGGCGCGTTAACTTGTGCCACCCGCAACATCGTTGCAATCATTGCATAGAACCCGAGGATTGCCGTTAGGTCCACTACGCCATGATGACCGAACAAGATTGTAGCAAGCTCAAATGTAGCGTCGCTCACAGCATGTGTAGTGAGTAACTCGGTGCAATATTCATAGATCACCGCTTCCTCGCTGGTCATCAATTGCGGACGTTGGCCGTTAGCGAGGCTCCGAATGATCTCCGGGCAGAGTCCGGCCTCCATCGCGCGCGGCACGTGTGCCCACCACTCGTAGTCGGAGTGGGAATAACGCGCTCGCATCAACACCGCCATCTCCACGAGAGAACTCGGCAGGGGACTTGAAAACAACAGGTATTGTCCGAGCGCCAGGCATAGGTCGGCAAGCTTCGGGCTGCGTAACATCATGTTGAACGGGCCACGGATACTGCCAGTAAACGCCAGAATTTCGGCAGCCACGCGCAACTGGTATGGTTCCATTGCCTCCAGCGACAACTGCGAAAATCTTGGCGGTTGCGTCAGCGCCGAATTATTGGTCATCATATGATGCTGGGCGATCATAATCGGCACCTCTATTGCAGCTACGCCAATCTTCCACCATCGACTGCCAAGGCACTACCAGTAACGAACGACGCTTCGTCCGATAGCAGAAACGCCACGCATTGCGCAATTTCCATCGGGACCGCCGCGCGATTCATCGGATGGATAGCAAGAATGCCGCGCTCGATTTCCGGATCGTTAAACCAAGTTTCGAGCATGCCGGTACGTGTGGCGCCGGGACACACTGAATTGATTCGAATGCCACGTTGTGCGTATTCGATGGCGGCTGAGCGAGTCAGCCCGATGACCCCGTGCTTGCTTGCACAATAAGCGGCCAGTTCCGCGGCGCCGGACAGTCCGCCTACCGACGCGGTATTGACGATGGCCCCGCCGCCGCTGTGCAAGATCGCGGGAATTTCATACTTCATCGACAGAAACACGCCCTTGAGATTGATGTCGAGCACGTCATCCCAATCGGCTTCGGCAAACTCCGCAACTGGCTTGCCGTAGCGAGAGATGCCGGCATTGTTGAATGCCAGATGCAGCGCGCCAAAGGCGTCGAGCGTACGCGCTACGGCGGTTTCACAATCCTTGGCACGACGCACATCGCACACTGTGTAGATCGCCTGTCCGCCACTCGAATTGATTTCTCGCGCCAGCGCTTCACCGGCGTCGAGCTGCACGTCGGCAATGCAAACTTTCGCGCCTTCGCTGCTCAACTTACGAACCGCGGCAGCGCCGATGCCGCTTCCACCGCCCGTCACCATGGCAACTTTTCCCGTGAATTTTCCGGCCATGTCGATTGCTCCCGGCTAGTGCTGCATTGATGCTTTGATCTCTTCGATCATCTTGCGTCGCCCGCGTTCGAACTCGGCGCGCTTGGGATGCCAGGGAACATCGGTGCGAAAACTCTTGATGATTGCGTCATGCAATTCACGCACCTCATCCACAAATTCACCATGCGACAAAATGTAGGCATCGTTACGCAGAATGCTTTCCAGGACGATTTCTCCCATCTGCTCCGGTTCCATGGCATAGCGACGCGCCTCTACGAATCCCCCGCTCAACTCGTCCAGTGCTTCGTGCGCTTTGGCCACGTCATCGAGGATGCGCGTGCGCGTCAGTCCGGGAAACAGCACCGAAACGCCGATATTGTCCTTGGCAAGCGCCAACCGCAGCGACTCACTCAAACCACGCACGGCAAACTTCGACGCCGTGTAGACGCCGCCCGGATCGGGCAGTGGGAGGATGCCGGCCATGGACGAAGTATTGACGATGTGCCCGCCCTCACCGTGCGCCCGGATTCTCGGCATAAATGTCACGATGCCATTGATGACGCCGTTGAGATTCACATTGAGCATGTGGTCCCAATCGTCATAGCCGGCGGTGCTGATGGGCGCGGAGCTGCCGATGCCCGCGTTGTTGCATAACACATGCAGCTTGCCGAACTTTTTCTCAACTTCATCGGCGGCATTCGCCATGGCCTTGCGATCGGTAACGTCTAGCTTGATGAAGTGATACTCACCAGCCACGCCGTGGAGCGATTGCGCGGCAATTTTCAGATGCTCCTCATTGGCATCCGCCATCACGACTTTCATGCCGTTTTTCAGAAACACGCTGGCCATGCCGAAGCCGATGCCACTGGCGCCACCGGTGATAAAGGCGACTTTATTTTTTACGTCTCTCATTTCTTGCCTCCCGCGGCACGCCGCACAATTTCTGTATAGATTTCGTTTACGACTGGAAAACCAAAACCTGCTGCACGAGCTGGATCAACCGGCTCATCCGAAAATCCGGTCAGCATGGCGGCAAAACGCTGCTCCACGCCGACTTTGAAATCATTATGAGTGAATACGAATAATTGATCCTGTTCGATGGCGCGCAATACCATCGCGCCGACTTGCAGCGGGTCCATGCCGTTCTCGAACAATGGCGCGTGACCAAGTTTCTCTTCCAATTCCCGCACACCCGTATTCTTGAACTTTTCCGGCCGCAGTCTGCCGACTTCATGAATACGCGTCGCGGTCGGACCCGGAATGAGCACGCTGATGCCGACGTTGTCGTCAACGAGATCGTTCTTCAGGCATTCGGATAGCGTCAGCACCGCAGACTTCGCGGCCAGATACACAATGCCGCCGGGACCCGGCAGCACCGCGCCAATCGTCGAGGTATTGACGATATGGCTGGGCTCGCCATGCGCAAGCATCCTCGGCAGGAAGGTTTGTACGCCGTTGATCACACCACCGAAGTTAACGGCCAGACTCCAGTCCCAGTCGTCGTAGGTGACTGACTTGGCGCCGCCCAGCACGCCGACGCCGGCGTTGTTACACAACACGTGAACCTTGCCGAACTTGGTCTGCGCTTCATCTGCTGCGGCAGCCATGCCCGCACGGCTGGTAACATCCACCTTCAGACAGTGAATTCGCGGCTCATTCGCAAACAGTGCGCCGGCTTGAGCCAAGTGATCATCACGAATGTCGGCGATCACGACTTTCATGCCATGGCGCAGAAATGTCTGCGCCATGCCCAAGCCGATGCCGCTGGCACCGCCGGTAACGAACGCAACCTTGTCTACTACATCTTTCAAGGCGGTCCCCTGATGCATACCATTTAATTGTTACTGGCGACTTTGGTCGCAACTACGACTCCCGACACCTACCTATCTCGTAGTAGGGCAACGGGAATATCGAGAAAACATGCAGTCGAGCCTTCATCGGATAGGTAGGTTATTTTTGCTGGCGCCCCGCCATTATCGTGTTAATAGATTTATAGATTTATGGAGAGTCAGCATATGAGAGTTACTGAGCTGTTCGATGTGCGTGGCTACGGCGTCATCGTCACGGGTGGCGCCAGCGGCATTGGTTTGGGCTATGCGGAGGCGCTCGCCGAGCAAGGCGCGCGCGTCACGCTGTTCGACATGAATGCCGAACGCATCGCGGCAGAAACGCACCGCCTACGCGATGCAGGTTTTGATGTGCAAGGCACGGTGGTCGATATCACCGACCATCTGGCTCTTGATCGCGCAGTCGATGCAGTGGTCGCGCAATACGGTCGACTTGATGTGATGTTTGCCAATGCGGGTATCGATCCCGGACCGGGTTTCCTCGGCGCATGGACCGGCACCGAGCGGCCTCGCTCGGTCGAAGGCGCGTTGGAGAACTACAGCGATGAACGCTGGAATCGTGTCATCGACATCAATCTCAACGGTGTGTTTGCAACCATACGCGCGGCGGCGCGCCATATGAAGCCACGACACTCCGGCCGGATTATCGTTACCACCTCGGCGGCAGCCGATCGGTGCGAACCGGCAATCGGCGCGGCGTACATGGCGGCAAAGGCTGGTGCAAAGCATCTGGTGCACAATATCGCGTTGGAACTCGCCATCTATAACATCACCGTCAATGCCATTGCTCCCGGCATGTTCGTCACTAACATCGGCGGCGGACACTTGAAGAATCCTGCGGTTCAGGATGAATTAGCCAGAAGCATCCCCATGCATCGCGTGGGCCGGCCAAGCGACATGGCAGGTGTGGCTTTGTTTCTTGCATCACCAGCGTCGTCGTACATTACCGGTCAACAGATCATAATCGATGGCGGCTTCAGTCTCGGACAGGCGGATTGAATTAACTAATTGAGCTAACGAGTTGAGACCAATGGCACTTAGTTAAGGCTTGGTGCGATTTGAAGCAGGGCGGACACACAGGTCCGCCCCTACAAAACTTCGGATCCGACGTAGGGGCGGACCTGTTTCCGAAGCATCCTGTCCGCCCTGCTGCTGGATCACAGCGATTCACCTTAGCTAAGCACCATTGGAGTTAAGACAACAATGAAAGTCCTCGACCTGTTCAACGTCAAAGATTACGGCGTGATCGTCACCGGCGGAGCAAGCGGCATTGGATTGGCATTCGTCGAGTCGTTGGCGGAAAACGGCGCCAAGGTGACCATACTCGATTTCAACGCGGAACGCGTCGAGCGCGAGGTTGCACGCCTGCGGGCGCTGGGCCAGCAGGTGCGTGGCAGTGTCGTTGATCTTACCGATCGCCCTGCCGTGCATCGCGCCTTCGATGTTGCTGTGCAGACACATGGCCGTCTCGACGTGGTGTTTGCCAATGCCGGTATTGATCCAGGGATCGGCATCATCGGGCCAAATGGCGAACGCACCATCGAGGGTGCACTGGAGAACTATGACGACGAACGCTGGAACCGCGTGATCGACATAAACCTCAATGCGGTATTCACCACCATCAAGGCGGCGGCGCGGCACATGAAGCCGCAACGATCCGGGCGCATCATCATTACCACCTCGGTAGCCTCGGTGCGCAACAGCGCGTTGGCAGCGGCCTATCCCGCGGCCAAAGCCGGTGCCGCGCATCTCATGCGCAATGCGGCTCTCGAACTGGCGCGCTACAACATTTTGGTCAACGCGATTTCGCCCGGACCTTTCGTAACCAACATTGGCGAGGGACATACGCGCGACCCGCAAGTACAGGCGCAGGTGGCGAAGATCATTCCCTTGCATCGCATGGGCAACACGCAAGAAATGAAGGGGTTGGCATTGTTCCTCGCGTCGCCCGCCTCCAGCTTCATGACGGGTGCGGAGATTTTCAACGATGGCGGCCTGTCGATTGGCCCGCCGATTGATTGAGCGCGAGTATTCGAAGGCGGCAATCGTTGCAGGGTCAGGCCGGCAAGGATGGATAGTCGATATAACCGCGTGCTTCGCCCTGATAAAAGGTCGATGCGTCCGGTGTGTTCAGATCGGCAGAGACGGCAAAGCGCGCCGGTAGATCGGGATTAGCCAGGAACGGCACACCGAACGAAATGAGATCGGCCCGACCCTCAAGACATACCCGCTCTGCAGTAACCGCGTCATACCCACCGTTCACCATCAACGTGCCGCTGAATTTTGCGCGCAGCACAGGCGTCAAGCGTTGCACCTCAGGTGGCGGTACGGCAGGCCCGGCAACTGCTTCGACAACATGCAGGTAGCCGATGCGTAGTGCTGACAATGCTGCGGCTAAATAGGAAAAGGTATTCGCCGGATTCGAATCGGACATGGAATAGGCGGAAAAATGCGGCGAGATGCGATAGCCCACTCGCTCGGCACCCCAGACGCCAATCACCGCTTCGGTAATTTCCAACGGCAACCGTGCACGATTTTCGACGCTGCCGCCATACGCATCCTGGCGATGGTTACTACCGTCGCGTAGAAATTGATCGAGCAGGTAGCCATTGGCCCCGTGCAACTCAACACCATCGAAGCCCGCTGCCTTGGCATTCCATGCCGCATTTTCAAACTCGGTAACGATGCCCGACAACTCATGAGTTTCAAGCGCACGCGGCACCGGCAATTTTTTTGGGCCGGCACGGGTAAACGCCTCACCCTCGGCCGCAATGGCCGAGGGCGCCACGGGCATTTCACCATCGATCACATCGGGATGCGATACTCGACCTACATGCCATAGCTGTAGAAAAATTCTGCCGCCCGCCGAATGTACTGATCGGCAGACATCGCTCCAGGCTTCAATTTGTTTCGGTGAGTAAATTCCCGGCGTACGAATGTAGCCGGCGCCGCGACGGCTGATCTGACTACCCTCGGTAATGATCAACCCCGCCCCAGCCCGTTGCGAGTAATACAAGGATGCTTGCGGATGGGGCACATCGTCACCATCGATGGCGCGCGCCCGAGTCATTGGCGCCATCACGGTGCGATTCGGCAGCCGTAGGGAACCTAGATGATACGCCGACAGCAGCTTCAACGTTCAGCGCTCCACTACATCCAAAGCGCTCATCAACGTGACGTCGATCGGATGCGCCAACAAGTCCATGATGGTAGCTCGATAGTCCTTGTAGTACTGCGTGTCGCGATGCGCCTGCAACGCGGTTTCATCGGCGTATTTCTCGATCAAGCAAAATACCTTTCCGCCTGCCAAAGTGGTTGTCTCATACAAGTTGTAAACTTGGCAGCCGGGTTCGGTGCGGGTATTCGCTACCATGCCGCGCAGAATGGTTTCGACTCGGGCTTCTTGACCGGCCTTCGCATAAAAACGAACGAACACTAAATCGGGTGTCATGGCAGAATAATCTCCTGATGTAATTGTCTGAATTGCGTAGTGCTGTGAAATCGTGCCGCGGTGAGTTTGGGGATCGCAGCCGAAACCGCAATGTCGGCCAGCCGCTGGAAGCGCTCGATGTTGTCGCCCTCGTCCATCAATGCAGTGGTCAGGCACACGAACGTCATGTCCAGTTCCGGATCGACCCACAGCACCGTGCTGCCGGCACCGTGGTTGCCAAAGGTGCGCGGCGAGGTGAGCGTGCCGAACTGGTGTTGGCAAATCGCATCTCCACGCAACGAGAAACCAATGCCAATGTACGCAGGATAGGGTTGCCAGCCGCGTCCCAGCGCCAGCGCCTTATAGAGCTCGTTGGGTTTGTCGCCGGTGTGTAGTTGCGTTACATAGTCCAGCATGGTGGGGCTCACGATGCGCACGCCATCAAGTTCGCCGCCACGGCGCAACATTTCCCCAAAGCGAAACATATCGCCGATGGTGGAGACCACTCCCACCCAAGGCATTTCTGCATGCTCTTCCTCGAACGCACCATTGGGACCCAAATTGCTGTGGCCCGGATGTGTCGCTGGAAACGTCGGCGGAAATTCCGGCACGATATGCCGTGGCTGCAAATCTTTGCGTACGCCGACTGAGGTGTCATTCATTCGCAAGGGCTTGAACAGCTCATCGTCAATCAGTTGGCGGAAAGAGCGCCCGGCTGGATCGGTTCGTCGCAGCATTTCACCGAGTAACGCATGCGCCGCCATTGGCGAATAATTGACCCGCTGTCCAGGCTCCTCCACCGCATGCACGTACTTGCAAATCGCCGCAATTATTTCATCCAGCTTATCAATGCACATGCCTGGAACGGGCGTAAACACACCGGGTAAGCCGGTGCTGTGCGTCATCAGATGATAGATGGTCAGGTCCTCGCGTGGCTTGCCGGAGAACTCCGGGATGATACTGGACACTTTGGTATGAAATGAGAGCAAGCCCAGCTCTATGGCGCGAAATACCAATACATTGGTCAGTGCCTTGGTCAGCGAAAACAGACTGAACACCGAATCCTGCGCTACCGGACGTCGATCATCCGCTCGGCATTCGCCCAAGGTCTCGCACAGGCCAACTTCACCGTGGCGTGCCACGATAATGGCAGCGCCACGATATCGGCCTTGCGCGATATCCGCCTCGATCGTCGCTTTAAGGTGCTGCAGCCGCTCGTGAGAAAGACCGCCGGTGGTGCTGTTTGTGTCACTCATGGAATCCGCTCACTCGTAAAAAAGCTCCGCTTGATAATGGCAGGGCTGCTACGTGGGTCGGCGGTCGTGGGCAAGCCTTGCAGCAGCTGCACAATCCCGTCTTGAACCAGGTAAGCCCCGCTGTGGCAAGCATACGAAGGCGGGGATTCAGAAGTACCTATCTACATAGATAGGCACCCTTGTAGGCACAACCGGCAACGCCTTGAAAAGGCCTGCTTATCCAGCATAACGATTGCGCCGTGCCACACTTCGGGCTTACGATGCTTGTGATCGATGACCAGACGAGCTGAGCAAATATTCGGCGCCGCGAAGCACGCTGAACAGACGTCTGGTCGGTCCACGATTAGGCACTGCTTTGGGGGAGAGATTACGCATGGCCAGTCGACCGGACTTCTATGCCATATACAATCGAACGCGCGTCAGAGCGCCTTCGCTGGGTGCGGAAGTCATTTCCCGGCCGCGACTGATGCACGCGCTCGAACTCGCAGCGGGCACCAAACTCACGCTGATTCAAGCGCCCGCCGGTTATGGCAAGACCTGCTTGCTGCAACAGTGGCGCGAACATCTGGTGGCCAATGCGGCCACCGTCGCCTGGTTTACGGCCGATCACGCCGACCAAGATCCGAATGCATTTTTCAGCTACGTCGTTCATGCGCTCGAGGAAGCGGGGCATCCGGTGGATGCGCGCATTCGGAATATTTTGCGTAACGAGAGTTACTGGTCCTGGGAAGGACTCGCCATCGAGCTGGCCAACAGCTTCATTGGCGTGCACGCTCCGATCTACATCATTATCGACGACGCCCAATATCTAAAAAACTCGCCCGCGCTTGAGTGCCTGAGGTTTCTGCTCGAGAACACGCCGGCGGAAGCGCACTTTGTCATCGCTTCCCGCGAAGATCTGGGTATTCCGCTCGGCCGCCCGCGCGCGCTGGGTCAAGTGTACGAGCTGCATGCCTCAGATCTGCAATTCATCACCAGCGAAGCCACCTCGTATTTGTCAAAGGCCGGGCACACCGACCTCAGCGAACAGCAGATCGCACTGCTGGAAGCACGCACCGAAGGTTGGATCGTCGGCTTGAAGCTGCTCAGCATGGCACTGCATTGGGATCCACAACTTGCCTTGGATATGCAAACCTTATCCGGCGAGCGGCGACAGATTGCCGACTTCTTTGCCGAAGACGTGCTGCGGCGCCAGCCACGGCAACTACAGGAGTTTCTGTTGCGTACCTCGGTGTTGGATCGCTTTTGCCCAGCCTTGTGCGACGCCGTGACCGAATCCACATCCAGCCGCGAGTTACTCGATCAATGCGATGCCGATGGTCTGTTTCTGATTTCATTGGATCAAACCCGCACCTGGTATCGCTATCACCAGTTATTCGCTGAATATCTACGTCGTCAACTCAACGATCGCTTGCCCGGTCTGGCCAACGAGTTGTATCTGCGCGCCAGCCGTTGGTTGGATGAATTCGGATTTCACGTCGAAGCCTTCGATTACGCTCTGAGGGGCAACAACCCGATCCGCGCCGCCGAGATTCTCGATGCGCGCTGTGATGCTATGTGGAGTGCCGGCAAGCAGGATGCGCTGCAGCGTCTTGCTGCGCGCCTGCCGGCGCATGTGCAGGCGCTATACCCACGCATCATGCTCGCGATTTCCTGGCGTCTGATTGCACAATGGAATATCCGTCAAGCCGAGCAACTGGTTGCGGTGTGCAGCGCGCGCCTAGAGGACATGCAGCGCAGCCAAGCGCCTGCTGAAGCACTACGCACCCTGCGCTTCCGCATCCTGCATCGACAGGCACAAATTTCCCATTATTTTTATCAACTGGAAACCATGGAGAAACAATGCCGTGAGCTGCTGTTCGACTTCACGGACGTCGACGACCCCTATCTGAAGGGCAGCACGTACATAACGCTGCAGTACGTACAACGCGAGCAGTACCAACTCGACGAGATCCACAAGCTCAGCAAACTGGGTCACGACGAAATGCAGCGTACGGGCTTTACGCATGGACTGGTGTTTCATGCTGCGCTGTGCGGCCCGTCATACTTTCTCGCCGGCAAAACCGACGAGGCTATCTCCCTCCTATCCAAAGGCCTGGAACTCGCCCGCAGTTTCTCTTGGCCGACTGCGCCATTGGGAGCGGTGGTCGCCATGCACTTAAGCCAAGTGCACTACGAATGCAACGATGTCGAGCGTGCCAGCGATTTGATGGAAGATTACTTCGCGGCCTCCTGCCAAGCGGGGCTTGTAGACCAGTTGGTCTCAGGATGGATCACGCGCTTCAGACTGGTGAGAATGCGCGGCGATTCTACCAGCGCCTTGCAAATTCTCGATGAAGCAATACAGTTTGCCGACCAGCACGAGATACCGCGACTGAAGCTGGTTGCCAATGCCGAATACATTCGCGCGCTATTGCGCATGGGCAAACCCGACGATGCGAATCGGGTCGCGCGCCGCAATGGCCTGCCGCGAATTCTGGACATCACCGGACCCAACCGACGCCTGACCACTTGCGACGCAGCACTGGCATTGGCCTGGTGCAAATTGGCGGCGGCTCAAGACCGCGCGGGCGAAGCACTGGCAATCGCACGACGCTGGCGGGCACATGTGACCACGGCACGGGCAGTCCACGCAGCGGTGGAATGGAACATCATGGTTGCGGAACTGCTGCTACTCTGCGGCGATGCCAAGGCTGCGCAGCGCGCACTGTGGCAAGCGATTACTCAAGCTGCACCCGCGCGTTTTGTGCGCAGCTTCATCGACGAGGGCGAACCGATGGCCGCACTCCTCAATCAGATACTGACCAACACGCCTGAAATGAGTCCACCCTTGGAGGCGTTCTTGCGCGAGCTACTGGCGTGTTTCGACCAACGGCTGATCGAACACACCGCTGCCAGCAAATCCAAGGAATTCGATACCACCGTAAGCGGGCGCATGAATACGCGTGAACTGGAGATTCTCGCCTTGGCGGGTGCGGGGATGTTGAACAAACAGATCAGTGAAAAGCTGGGACTGACCGAAGGCACAGTGAAATGGTATTTGCAGCAGGTGTTCGACAAGCTCGGCGTGCGTGATCGGTCGCGCGCCGCAGCCAAAGCGCGGCGTCTGGGCTTAATCACTGAACCGGAAGCAACGGTGCGCTACCGATGACGCGCCTGGTCATGCGCGTCATCTCGATTCGCCGTGCTGTAGTCTTGCTGTTATGACTTGCTGCTATGAAGACACGGCCAGCGCCCCGCGGCGCAGGCGTTCGCCGCGCCGATACGCGGCGCGCCCGACAAAAAACTCCTCCACCGAACCGTCGTAGGGTTTGATGCCGGAGCGCTGCAAGGCGCTACGCAACGCCCCCATCTCGCCTTCCGAGATACGGTGAATCGGCTGGCGCAACATGCCGCCGTTACCGCCAACCAACCACTGTTGATACTTGAAGGACAGGAACGGATACAGACCGGAACTGGAAACTCGCCCGTGCAATTGCCACGATGCTTCGCGGATAGGTTCGATGGCTTGGTAGATTTCCATTGCCTGGTCGATCTCGCCGGCACGGAAGTGATTGAACATGCGCACGGTGCGTTGATCTTCGGCGGTTTGCCACATGTCGTAGCCCATGGCGCCCGCCCACTGCTGCTTGCAATGCGGTATGGTAAAAGCCCAGGCATGATCCAGCGGATCGTTAATCAGCAATCGATCGCCAACGGTGTGATAGACATGCGCCATATAGTTGGGTGGATTGAGATTGCCCACCTTGACGCCCACCACATTATCGATGTCGGCCAGACGATCGAGAATCTTCATCGAGAGCGTGCCGTGCCCAAAGCGCGATAGATCGAAGCGTGCCGCCGGATACAGATCGATCGCAAGGTTGGTGGACTCGCACACCGCCTTCAGGGTTGCATAAATCTCGTCTTCCGAGTCCGGGTGAAACTGCACCGGACAGCCCAGCAGCGCATGGTGACCGCCGCACTTTTCAAACTCGCGCGCCAGCACCAAATCGTCGGCAAAGGTATCCATCAGAAACGGCAGCGATACCAGAATCTTGCCGCGCGCCGCATCGCAGACGATGCGTACGAACTCGATTTTCTCTTGCAGTGTGAGACTGGTGGACTCGCAAGCCACCAGGACGGAAAAGTGCCCATGGCGCACGTAGTAGTCGACGTCATGACGTATGCCTTCTTCGTCCAGCTTGGCAAGATCCGCCGTGAAGGACGGCATCAGCGAGCCTTCCAGACCTTGATAGTGCTGTCGCGCCCAGGCTTTGGTTTCTTTGCGTGTGAATTCCATCGTTATGTCCCCCGCGGCAAGTAATTGGAGGAATAACTCTAGTGTGACGAGCACAAAGTGTTGCCTATCGAGGAGATAGGTAGGTTTCGGAACTCAGGCCAGCGTGGAGAATTTTAATCCTCGTCCTCTTTAGTCAACAGGTACAGCACATGGCCAGCAACGATACTCACAGCGGCTTGGACAGCAAACGGCTCGCTTATTTGGCAGAGGTGATCAAAGACGACGTCAAACAAGGTAAGTACTACGGCGGCGTGATCGCCGTTGCCCGGGGTGGCGTCGTCGGTTTTCACGAAGCCATCGGTTTCGAAGATCCGCAGGGCACACGACCGGTGCATATAGATTCGGTGTTCAGCCTGTTTTCCGTGACCAAAGCGATGACCAACGTGCTGGTGTTCCGCGCCATCGAGATGGGTCAATTTGCGCTCACCACTAAAGTGTGCAGCATCATCCCGGAATTCTCCGGCGGCTTACGCGAGCAGATTACTGTCATGCACCTACTGACGCACAGTTCGGGATTGCCGAGCGTCTACACACCACAACCCGGCATGTATATCGATCGGCTGGCCGACATCATTGCGGCAATTTGCAAGAACGTGCACTGCCTCGAACCGCCTGGCAACCATGTCAACTACTCGCCCATGCCTAATCACGCGCTGCTGGGCGAAATGGTACGGCGCGTCGATCCGCAAGGCCGACCATTCCGTCAGATCATCGAAGAAGAACTATTCAAGCCACTGGGCATGAAAGATACTTCAATGGGTATGCGAGCCGATCTGCGCGCGCGACATATCAAACCCGACTTCCGCGGCAACAACCGCATTGATCACCTGGGACACAGTAATCTCGGACCGAACGGTGCATTCGAGGAAGAACATGCGGACATGCCCTGGGTCGGGGTCGCCTCTACCGCCGGTGATGTCCTGAGGTTTGCCGAGATGCTGCGGCGTGGCGGCGAACTCAATGGCGTGCGCATCGTCTCGCCGACCATCCTAAAACTTTCAAGACGCAACTGGACCGGCGAGAAACCCAACGAGTTATACAAATCGCTGGCGTACTCACTGGGCTGGGATCCGTTCCCGGCTTACATCGGCATGGGCTTCACCTTGCGCGGTCCTTCGCTGTGTCACACCTTGTTTGGCACGCTGTCGTCGCCGGAGACCTTCGGCAACTATGGCGCCGGTAGTACCTTGTTCTGGGTCGATCCGGAACTGGACCTGACGTTCGTCATGCTCACCGCCGGCGTCATGGCCTCCGGAGATAACTTCGAACGCTGCCAGCGCTTGTCGGATATCGCCATCTCAGCGGTCACTTGAGTGTGGTGACGGCGTGACCGGCACAGCATTCAATCAAACATTCGACTACGTCATTCTCGGCGCTGGCTCTGCAGGTTGCGTGCTGGCTAACCGGCTATCGGCCGATCCGAACATCGAAGTCTGTTTGATCGAAGCCGGTCCTGCGGATCGCAGTTGGCTGATTCGGACGCCGGCTGCGGTGGGCGCATTGATGAATCACAAAGTGTATGGCTGGGGCTACCAAACCACGCCCCAGCCACACTTGCATCAGCGTCGCATCAACTTACCGAGAGGCCGGGTGCTCGGCGGTTGCAGCTCCGTCAATGGCATGGTGTATTTTCGTGGACACCCCACAGACTTCGATGAGTGGGCGGCTGCCGGCAATCCAGGCTGGAGCTATCCAGAGGTGCTGCCCTACTTCATTCGCTCTGAACACAATGAAGTCTGGCAGCACTCGGCATATCACGGCACGAATGGACCGATGACTGTGGCCGATGTGGATCGCTTGAATCCACTGTGTGCCGATTTCGTTAATGCCGCCGAGTCGTTGCAATACTCGCGGTGTGCCGACTTCAATGCCGCCGATCCGGAAGGCTTCGGGCCGCGCCAGGCAACGATTCGTCGCGGTCGGCGTGAGTCCATGGTAACGGCTTATCTGCAACCGATTAAACATCGACGCAATCTGACGGTGATCACCGATGCGCTGGTCGATCGAATCGTCTTCGAACAACGCCGCGCCACCGGTGTGGAAGTGCTGCGTGCCGGGGTCCGCACGCGTATTGCCGCACGTCATGAAGTCGTCCTGACTGCGGGGGCCTATGGCTCACCGTCTATTCTGATGCGTTCCGGTATCGGTGATGCAAAGGCGTTACGTGAATTGCAAATTCCGATCGAACACGATTTACCAGCGGTGGGCCGCCATCTGCAGGAACACCTGGTCGCGCCGGTGCAGATGAAAACCTTAAGCCCGGAATCGTACGGCCTGTCGCTGCGCGCATTACCACGCGACATGTGGAACGTACTCGAATACCTGGTAGCGAAACGTGGCCCGCTAGCGAGTAATGTTTTCGAGGCGACAGGTTTCGTTCGTACCGATCCAGCAGTTGATCGGCCGGATGTGCAGATGATCTTTATGCCGGCGCATCGCAATCCATCGGGCTTTCCGATTCCGTTTGGTCACGGCTATGGAATCTTGAGCGTGCTGCTGCGACCGCAAAGTCGCGGCCACGTCACCCTTGCTAGCGCCGATCCCCACGCCGCGCCGCTGATCGATCCGAATTTTCTCAGCGAACCCGCCGATCTCGACGTGCTGCTGCGTGGCCTCAAGGTTGCTCGTCAAATACTCGGCGCCACTGCGTTCGACAAGTACCGCAGCACGGAGATTGTCCCCGGTACTTCGGTGACAGACGATGCAGCGCTACGCGAACACATTCGTCGCAGCGCGGTAACCGTGCATCATCCCACCAGCACCTGCCGCATGGGCAATACCGATGACTGTGTCGTCGATTCACTGTTGCGCGTACAAGGTGTCGAGGCACTGCGCATCGCCGATGCCTCCGTATTCCCCAATGTGATCAGCGGCAACATCAATGCAGCGGTGGTGATGATTGCGGAGAAAGCGGCGGACATGATCCTGGATAGACCAGCGCCCGCAGCTGTAGAAATCTGAACCACAGATGATGCCGTGGCGTGCGCACTTCGATGCGACACGTTGTCACCGTAGCCGTTGGTTTCGCCCGCATTTCTGACGAGGAACAGCTCGTGACAACGCTACGTCATCAGCCATTGCAGCTTCAATCACTCTCGGTTCGGAGTGGTTTTTTAAGACACGCCACCAGTACATCCATGTAGGCTCGACGCGCGGGTCCAACCGCGCGACGGTCTTGAAAAACCACTCCGAACCGCGAGCTAACCGCAACAAGTTCGTTTGGAGCGCCTAACAAATGAGTACGGAACAAAGTATCAGGCGCCCGCTGCCTTTGCATAGCCTATGCGGCAGATGGGCAGGATGGGGGCAAAGCTTAGATGCTGCGGGCTGTTGAAGCGTCGGAGTGCCCCCACCCCAACCCTCTGCCGTGCAGGAGGCACAAATGGTGCGAGCGCATGGATGCGCTGGAGCAGCCCCCGCTAGCGGGGGAGGGAGCTTGTACGGCTTAAGTAAGTACCATTCGTGTTAGGGAAGGATGCTGTTTTTCGAAAGAAGGCTAACTTTTCTCCTGGCCTTCAAATCGCCACACATCACCGTGTGGCACAAACCGGCCGGCGGTCGGCTCGCAAAAGTGCGAACCGATGACAAACGTATGTTGTTCCTGATGGCGCTTGAGGAAGTCGCGCCGGGTGCGTTGTGACTGATCGTGATCGGCGCAGAAATTAGTCTTCAATCCCGGC
>JANMSB010000162.1:0-7365 GCA_031388915.1 Pseudomonadota bacterium
CGGAAAAGTGCTGCTCGGCCATCGCACCAGGATCGAAGGTGCCGGGCTCCACCATGCTGGCCACGCTGAACACCGTGCCCGACTCGTGCAGGCGATGAAAAATACTGAACTTGCCGTGTTGCAAGCGCTCGCTCTGCAATAGCGATAACAACTGCGCGCCGGGCACACGCTCTGGCATGGGTAGGCGCAGCGCAATGATCTTGCGTCGCGCTACTTCATTGCCGGCAGGCTTGCGCTCCGCCGTAGCGGCAGGAGCAGGCGGACGTGCAATCTCCGACAGCATCGGCGCAGCGACATCGGCTTTCACGGCAACGTCCGCAGGCCGCAACGAGTTCGACGCTGCGGGCGTCACGGAATGCGCCACCACGGGAACTGTGGGCTGAATAGACGGAATGGTCGGCGGCTCAGGCGCAGGCACCGACGCCGATACCTCGAATTGCGGCGCATCGCCGGACGGGCCAAGGTGATGAGCCCGCGCGTCCACCTGATCGCCCACCAGGCCATCATCCAAGGACACCGAGGATTCGCGCCGGTCGAAAGCCTCATCGAAGCGTATTGGCGGCTGGTCGTCCCCTAGCTGAACAGGGGGATGAGCATACATTGGCTCGGCGTACACCGACTCACGCTGTGCGGTATCGCGCGTATCGACATCAGGAATTTCTTCTATGCCAACATAGTCATCAGCATGAGCGATGCGTGGTTCATAGTCTTGGCGTGCCTCGCGCTGACCTTGGCGACGCATATACGCGGGCGTGTCCAGCGCTTCTTCATCCGCTGCGTCGGTGGCATCGAACACCGAAGTATCTGCCGTATGCGTTTCGGTGGGAATTACAGACTCCACCGGCCGCTGTCGCGCCTCGGTCTTGCGCTTGCCGATCCAGTAAATAGCCAGCCAGATCGCCGCGCCGACCAGCAACAGAATAATGCGCAATTGCGTACTCAGGTTCATTGTCGTTCTCTGAATAACGTCTAGGCGGGTTGCAACCGATCAGTGTCGCGCTGCTTATCGCCCACTACATCGCAGCCAGACGCACCGCCTCGTCGGTGTCCACCGCCACCAGGCGCGAGACACCGGCTTCATGCATGGTGACACCCAACAACTGGTCGGCCAGCTCCATCGTCACCTTGTTGTGGGTAATGAAAATGAACTGTACGTTCTGCGACATCTCGCGCACGGTTTCGCAAAAGCGAATGTTGTTGTTGTCGTCCAGCGGCGCGTCCACTTCGTCCAGCAGACAGAACGGCGCCGGATTGAGTTCGAAAATCGAGAACACCAGCGCCACTGCGGTCAGGGCTTTTTCGCCGCCCGACAATTGATTGATGGTGCTATTACGCTTGCCGGGCGGGCGCGCCATGATGGCCACGCCGGCGTTGAGCACATCTTCGCCCGCCAATTCCAAGTAAGCATGACCGCCGCCGAATAGACGCGGAAAACGCTCCTTCAAACCGGCATTGACGCGATCAAACGTATCTTGGAAGCGCGTACGGGTCTCCTTGTCGATCTTGCGCATGGCACTTTCCAAGGTATCCAGCGCCTCGGTGAGATCGTTGTACTGGCTGTCCAAGTATTCTTTGCGTTCCGATTGTTCCTTGAACTCATCAATGGCCGCCAGATTCACCTGGCCAAGACGTTCGATCTTGCCGCTGATTTCGGCCAGCTCGCGTTCCCAATCGGCAATGTTGGCTTCGGCGGCCAACTGCGCCAGTACCGGCTCAAATTCAAATTGCGTGGCAAGGAATTGCTCTTGCAGAGTTTCGCGACGCACTTTGCTCTCTTGCAAGCTCATACGCACGTCGTCTAACTGGCGGCGTGCTTCTTCGACGCGCCGCTCGGTGTTCATACGCGCTTCGTCCAGTTCGCGAATGCGATGTTCGACGGCATCCGCAGCAGCCCGCGCCGCCGCCAGCTCTTGATCCAAGCCGACGCGCTTTTCCAAGCGTTCGCTCAATTGCGCATTAAACATTTCCAGCGGCGACTCGCCGTCCAGCAATTGCAATTGCAACGCCTCACGACGTTGCTGCAACTGCGTCAGTTGCGACTGCGTGCGATCCAGGCCCGACACAATGGAATTCAATGCCGAACGCTTGGACTCCAACGCCAGTGCATGTTGCTGAGTATCGGCACGATCGTCCTGTGCGCGACCGCGCGCCATCGACAACTCGGTGCGCAAACTTTCGCGGCGCTGTTCCAACTCGACGCGTTCTTGTTCGCGGGTTTCCATCTCGTCGATGGCTTCCTGCAAACGGCCACGTGCCACGCCGATTTCGGCTTCGGCATTGGCCAGCTCCTCGGCAAATTCTTCCACATCGGCGCGCAACTTCAGCAAACGTTCGCGCGATTGCTCGATGCGCATCTGCAAGCCGCTCAACTGCGCCTTGAGTTCGCTATGGCTGCGATGCAGGCGATTGCGCTCTTGCATGGCGCTATCGCGTTGCGATTCCAAATCCGACAGACGCGCACGCACCTCCAGTGCTTCCGCTTCCAGCACCGCGTGTTTGTCTTCAATGCTTTGTAGTGAATCGCGCAGATCGCGCATTTCTTGTTCGCGGGCGATCACGCCGGCATGCACATCCTGATCGCGACTAACGCGCAACCAATCGCGGCCGATCCACACGCCATCGCGGGTAATAACTGATTCATGCGCCGCCAGACGCGCGCGCATGGCCAAGGCATCGCTTAAACCATCAACGGCATACACGCCGTCGAGCAAGGAACTCAAGCTGGCCGGACCTTGCACATGCGCCAGCAAGTGTTGTGCGGTACCGCTACTCGCAGCCGCACCGGACTGCGTCAGGAAAGTCACGCTACCCGTCGACAAGGTGCCGAGCATCTCGGCGACATCGTCCAGCCGATCCACACACACGGCTTGCAGATAGGCGCCCAGCACCGTTTCCACGGCGCGATCCCAGCCGCCGGACACGCTGAGCTGTTGTGCCAAACGCGGCTTGTCATGCAGCGCATTGGCGGACAACCAATCGGACACCTTGCCCTGCGCCTGACCTAACGCCGCTTTTTGCAACGCTTCCAACGATACCAAGCGACCCTGCGCCTGCTGCAACTCGCGACGACTAGCATCGGTTTGACTGGTCAGTTCGCGCTGTCGCTGACGCAGTTGTTCCAGCGTCGTGCCGACGTCTTGCACGCGCGCTTCCAGCGTTTCCAACTGCTCGCTAGAGGACATATCTTCTTGCAGCATGGTTTCAATCCGCTGCTCGAACTCGGCCACCGACAAATTGTCGATTTCCGCCAGAGTGCGTTCGCGCTGTGCGGTAACACGACGCAGTTGGTTTTCCAGTTGTTCTATACGCGCGCGTTCGACTTGCGCTTTTTCGCTGGCATCCCGGGCTTGGGCGTTGAATTCGCTCCATTCTTCCTGCCAATCCTGCATGGCCAGATCGGCGCGCTCCAAGGCATCGGCCGAAGCCAGCTCGCGCTCCTTGGCGGTTTCCAGCAGCGGTTCCAGCGCAGCAGTGTCTTGCTGGAGTTGCTCGATCTGTTCTTGATCGCGTGCGAAGTGCGCCGACAATTCGCCGACACCGCGCTCGGCTTGATCCAGTTCATTACGTTGACGCTGACGCAGTTCGCGCGCATGTTGAATCGCCTGCTCCAAGCGACCGATTTCGGCGCTCAAGCCATAGTGACGACCCTGCACTTCGTTAAGCGCCTCCGCCTGTTCGCGCGATTGCTCACGAAACGTTTCGATACTCGACTCATGCTCGCGCAATTCGGCAATCACGCCCTGCATGGCGGTATCGCGTTCCAGCAAGGTGTGTTCGCGGGTTTCTAGATCGTGTGTTACCTGGCGCAGCTTCATGGCCAGCAACTCAGCGTGGCGAGTGCGCTCTTCGTCCTTCAAGGTTTGATAACGACGTGCAGTTGCCGCCTGACGCTGCAAACGATTCAGTTGTTTATCGACTTCCTCGCGCAGATCGTTCAAGCGCTCCAAATTTTCCTTGGTATGCCCAATGCGATTTTCGGTGTCGCGACGCAGCTCCTTATACTTGGAGATGCCGGCCGCTTCTTCGATGAAACCCCGCAGGTCTTCGGGACGCGCTTCAATGACGCGCGAAATCATGCCTTGCTCGATGATGGCGTAGCTGCGCGAGCCCAAACCGGTGCCCAGGAACAACTGCGTGATGTCCTTGCGGCGGCAGCGCGCGCCGTTCAAGAAATACGCGGAGGTGCCATCGCGCGATACCACGCGCTTCAACGAGACTTCATTAAAGCCGGCGTATTGCCCGCCCAGCTTGCCGTCGCTGTTGTCGAACACCAATTCCACCGACGCAGTGCCCACCGGCTTGCGGGACGCCGAGCCGTTGAACACCACGTCCGCCATGGATTCGCCGCGCAAATGCTTGGCGGAAATTTCACCCATGACCCAGCGCACTGCATCGATGATGTTGGATTTGCCGCAGCCGTTGGGGCCGACCACGCCAATCAGATTGCTGGGAAAGTTAACGGTGGTCGGGTCGACAAACGACTTGAAGCCCGCGAGTTTGATCTTGTTTAAGCGCATTGCGGCTAGTGTGTGCTGTCCGAATTCGAAGGCGCGGTAGTGTACGGGAAAGCCATGCCGCCGTAATAAAATTGTCGTCGCTGGTATCACCATTAGCCCGGCCGGCAAGCCGGCGCAGGCAATTGGCGACAATCGCAAAACGCCTGCTGCATTGGTGCTGCAATCGCGGCTATACGACGCGCAACGTCTATGTATAATCGGCCACTTGATCGGGGGTCACCGCGAACAAGGGAGGCAACTTAAATGCCCGCGAAAAAACCTGCCAAAACCCAGAAGCAGACCAGCAAGCCAGCTGCCAGCAAGGCCGCTGCTGTGAAGAAAAAGTCCGTCATAGCGAGCAAATCCAAAGCCGTGTCCAAACCTGCTGCCAAGCCCATTGCCAAGCCCGCCAAAGCGGCAGCTAAACCGGCCACCAAAACGACTAAGACAGCGCCCAAGGCAGCTACCAAGCCAGCCGCTAAACCTGTGCCCGTCAAAGCCGCTCCTGTCAAAGCGGCAGTGAACAAACCTGTAGCCGTGGCCAAGCCCGCTGCCAAACCAGTGGCCAAAGTCGCCCCGGCAAAATCAGTCAAACCCGAACCCAAGACTGTTGCAGCGCCAAAGCCCGTGCCGGTACCGGCGCCAGCGAAACCCAGCAGCAAACCCGCCGCAGCCCCCAAGGCTGCACAACCGTTAAACCCGCCGATCCCCATCCGGTCGGCCGTAGCAGTGAAGTCATCCGTGCCCGTTGTTAAACCGAAAAAAGATTCCGCCACTTCTATTCCCGGCGATGCTGAAGACAGCGACGCCGGCGACAGCCTCAGCTTGTTGGCCGGCCCTCGTAACGTAAAGCCTTACCAGGTTAAGCGTGACGAGGAGTACATGAATGCGGCGCAGTTGGACCACTTCCGCACCATTCTGCAAAGCTGGATGAAAGACCTGATGACCGAGGTCGATCGCACTGTGCTGCATATGAAGGATGAGGCCGCCAACTTCCCCGATCCCAATGATCGCGCCACGCAAGAGTCGGAGTTCAGCCTGGAGCTGCGCACCCGCGACCGCGAACGCAAACTGATCCGCAAGATCGAGGAAGCGTTAAATCGCATTGAAGATCGCAGCTATGGCTACTGCGTTGAAACTGGCGAAGAGATCGGCGTTAAGCGCCTCGAAGCCCGTCCGGTGGCGACGCTATGCGTGGAAGCGCAGGAACGTCGCGAACGTCGCGAACGCCAGTACGGCGATCGGGACGATCGTTACCGATGACCTGTAGGGGCGGTTCGAGAACCGCCCTTCATCTGGATTTTTAGGCAGCCCGCCCCGCATGTCCTATCATGGCTATCGCGGTCGCTTCGCTCCCTCACCCACCGGCCCACTGCACTTCGGCTCGTTGATCGCTGCCGTCGGCAGCTATCTGCAAGCCAGACAAGCCCAGGGGCAATGGCTGGTGCGCATCGAAGACCTCGATCCACCGCGCACCGTGCCGGGCTCTGCCGACCTCATCCTGCGCACCCTGGAAGCCTTCGGTTTCGAGTGGGATGAAGCTGTGCGTTATCAAAGCCGCCAGTTCGCGGTCTACGAGCAAGCCCTACAAACGTTGATAGATCGCAACCTGTGCTATCCCTGTTCCTGTACTCGTAGCGAGTTACAAATACTGGCCGCCAACGCGGCCGAGCATGGCGAGGAGTTGCACTACCCAGGCCGATGCCGGCAAGGGCCGCTGCGCCAGGGACCATTCGCCTGGCGCCTGCGGGTATCCAGCGAACCGATTTGCTTTCATGATCGCCTGCAAGGCCGACAATGCCTCAATCTCGACGCCAGCATCGGCGACTTCGTGATCAAACGACGTGATGGCTGGTTTGCCTACCAATTGGCGGTGGTGGTGGACGATGCCGACCAACACATCAGCGAAGTGGTACGCGGCGCCGATTTACTGCTCAACACGCCACGTCAGATTGCCTTACAACGCGCCTTGGGCTTACCGACGCCAGAGTATGTACATCTGCCATTGGCCACCGATGCGGCAGGTCAGAAGCTGGCCAAGTCCACTGCTGCAACTGCCGTTGAAGCAAAATTCGCAGCACAAACCCTCTGGCAAGCGCTCAGTTTCCTGCGCCAACACCCACCCGACGAACTTCAACACGCCTCGCTGCAAACGGTGTGGAACTGGGCAACCGAACACTGGCAGATCGATGCTTTAGGTAACTTACGTCAATCGGAATATTCGCACTCAGGGCACAGCTAGCTTTTTCGGCGCAGCTATTGGGCATCGCCGCCAATTGGACTACCATTGCCGCTGCGCAGCAAAGTGCAGCAAGCCAAACGCGCTGAAGTGAAATCATCGCCTGCGCCACGGATGACGCGTGTTGATCGAGACGAACCATACTGGCGGAGCAGCCATGCCCGAGTCGAAGTCAGGACCACGAGTTATCAAGAAATATCCCAACCGGCGTCTATACGACACGGTGGAGAGCCGGTACATCACCTTGGGCGACATCCGCGTGCTGGTGGTGGAAAAGGCCGAATTCATGGTGATCGACAAAAAAACCAACGAAGACATCACGCGCAGCATCCTGCTGCAAGTCATCGCCGAACAAGAACATGGCGAACCGATGATGAGCCAGGATTTTCTGTCGCAGGTAATTCGTTCCTACGGCGGCGCCATGCAAAGTTTCGTGGGTAGCTATCTGGAGAACAGCCTCAAGCTATTTGCCAATCAACAAGCGCAAATGCGCGAGCGCACGCAAGAAGCCAACATCCCAGATCCCTTCTCAGCTTTCGCCAACCTCACGCAAAAGAATCTGGAATTCTGGCGCACCATGCAGGATCAGTTTTTTACAACGATGACTGGTGGCACGCCGCCGCGCAGTAA
>JANMSB010000205.1:0-2295 GCA_031388915.1 Pseudomonadota bacterium
GCTTGCGGAGTAATTCAGCATGAGCTTCCAAACACCCAACCGGGACGTCCTGCCACGGTATTCAGTAATCATCGGCGACAGGATGACTGAGCGTGGCTCCGGGGAAATGCATGCGCATATCTATCCGGCGAATGGGCAGACGACACGCGAGGTCAGCCTGGCCGGATCACAGGAAGTGGATCAAGCGGTGCAAGCGGCACGCGCCGCCTTCCCGGCATGGCGCGCCTTGTCGGGTGACAGGCGCCGCGATCTGATGCTCAAGATGGCGGCGCTACTCGAGCAGCATTCAAAAGAAATCGCCGAGCTAATGTCGATCGAGAATGGCTCACCCATCCTCATTGGCCCGTTCATGGTGATGGATGCCGTGCAGAAGTTTCGCTACTTCGCGGGTTGGGCGGACAAGATCCAGGGCGACACTATCGCTACCTGGGGTGGTCCATCGCACAACTACGTGACTTACGAACCCTATGGTGTCGTGGGGGCCATCGTGCCGTGGAATGGGCCGCTGTACGCAACAACCATGGTCATCGCGCCGGCGCTGGCGGCAGGGAATTGCGTCGTGATTAAAGCGCCCGAGTTGGCGCCCTTTACGGTGATGCGTCTCGGCGAGTTGTTCCTGGAGGCGGGCTTCCCGCCGGGCGTAGTGAACACGATTGTCGGCGGGCCGGAAGTTGGCGAGGCCATTGTCAGTCACCCGGGTATCGACAAGGTGCAGTTTGTTGGCAGCGGCGCGACGGCGAAAAAAGTGCTGTGCAATGCAGCGGCAACCTTGAAGCCCTGCGGTCTGGAGCTGGGTGGTAAGTCGGCAGTGATTGTGTTCGCGGATGCCGATCTGCAACCAGCGGCTCGACGCGGTCTCTCAGGTGCGATGAGCGCCAGCGGGCAAGGCTGCGTCAACGGCACACGCCTGCTCGTTGAAAGACCCATCTATGAGCAATACCTCAAGATGCTGCAAGGCATCGCGCCCCACATCAAGATCGGTGATCCGTTCGATCGTGCCACGGTCATGGGTCCCATCATTTCCGAAACCGCGATGCAGCGTATCTGCGGTGCGATCAACACGGCGGTAAAACGCGATGGCGCTCGTCTGGTAATCGGCGGCGAACGCATGGACGGTGACCATGCGCAAGGTTATTACCTGCCAATCACCGTCATTGCCGACGTTGATAGCAAGAGTTCCCTCGCGCAACACGAGGTATTCGGTCCGGTGCTGGCCGTCACGCCGTTCGATAGCGAGGAAGAAGCCATTGAGCTTGCCAACAATTCCAGCTATGGCTTGGGCGCCTATATACACACCGAAAATTTAAGGCGCGCGCATCACGTCGCGGGATTGATGCAAGCGGGCATGGTGCAGGTGAATGGCTCCGGCGAAGGCATGCAACCGAATCTACCTTTCGGCGGTATGAAACAAAGCGGTTATGGCCGCTTGGGCGGCGAGCAAGGTTTGTATGAGTTCCTGCAAGTCAAGAACGTGTGGGTGAACTTGGCCAAGCCGCAAGCACAGGCTGCGAAGTGACCTTGCTCGATCCAGCAGAGCGCACTCGAATTGGCGTGCAACAACAAACAGCGCTGCAAGGAACACCCGCGCCAGAACCACGTACGCTACTCGAAGCGTCGTGGCGTGATTTTATCTTTGCCGAAGTCTGGACCCGGCCGGGATTGGATCGTCGCTCGCGCTTCCTCATTGCTATTGCCAGCTCAGCCTGTGAAGGCGGCCGGTCGGAGGTCATCGATGGTTATGTTCGCGGTGCACTCAAGCTGGGTGAACTCACGCAAGCAGAGTTGCGCGAAGCAGCGCTGCACCTTGCGGTGTATGCCGGCTGGTCGCGTGGTACCGCAATCGATGTTGCGGTGACGCGTGTTGCCACTGAACTTGGCCTGCCTCGATCCGAGTTCACCCCCATTCGCGACACGCCTTGGGATCCGCAACAGCGCCTTGCCGAAGGCACCGCCAACTTCACCGCCACCATGACTATTCCGGCACCGCCATCGTCCACGCCGTACTTCGAGGGTGGCATCCTCAATTTCGTGTTCGGTGAAATGTGGATGCGTCCGGGACTCGATCAACGCGCACGACGTTGGATTACGATGGTGGGTGTGGCGGAATCGTCTTCGACTACGCCCATTCGCACCCACACCTATGCGGCGATGGCCAGCGGCAATGCCACGTTGCAAGAGATGCAGGAGTTTGTTCTGCAGTACGCCGTTCACGGTGGCTGGCCCAAGGCATCGGTGATGCAAGCCGTGGTGATTGAGATGGGCGGTCGAGTTACCAAAGGTCTTCCGTACGAATAA
>JANMSB010000206.1:0-15704 GCA_031388915.1 Pseudomonadota bacterium
AGCGCCGTCAATAAGTCTGATTTACCCACCGGGCTTGACGAGGCATCCGTTATCGGCTCAGCCGAGTTTGGGCGGGTGGTCGTAGAAAACTTGACTGCCGAGCAGCGAGCCGTGCTGCAGGCCAAATACCGCTACTGGACATCGACAACCTATGTGGCGCCGAAGACACCCATATAGGAGCGTCTCGGTAACCTAAAGAACCTGGTCTTGGCGGATGCCCAAGACCATCTGGGCGATGATTGTGTAGATCATCGCCCTTTTGCGTTTTGGTCCTTGTTGGAATTGGGGCATAGCTTGATCCACGTCAGTCTCTAGGTTGCTCCCTTGCAACATGGACCTCATTTTGTGCATGCCTTCACATCCTTGCGGATATACATAACTGCACACTGCTGGACATAGTCTGGTGGACGGTTGCGAGTCGTCGTTCCGAGCGGATGCCGGGTTGCCGGTATTTCACGACATTTTGCGGAGTGAGGCGAATACCGACAGGCTTGACGCCTGATACGAGGGTTCTGCTGCGATTGGATTCAGTCTGGCGGCGCAGAACAAATGAGCCAGTTGGCGGAATAGGGCGCGTCCCAGAAGGTTAAATTTTGTTGGCGTTAAAAGCATCGAGGCGGTTTAGTTGGGTGAAGTGGGCGTTGCTCAGCGTGGTGTTGAGCATTTCCGGGGTATCTGCCGGCGCTGCCGAACCCGCTGCTGCGCCAAGCCTCGCGCCGGACTTCACCTTGCGTTCCCTGACTGGGGACAACCTGCGTTTATCCGAGTACCGGGGCAGTGTGGTGTTGCTAGGATTCTGGGCGCGGTGGTGTGGCGATTGCCGACAAGCCATGCAGGCCTTGAATGAGGTGCACGCCAAGTATGAACGGGCTGGGCTGGTCACCTTGGGTATCGACGTCGACGATACCGATGAACAAGCTGCGGCCATGGCGCGCAGCTTGGCGCTGAACTTCCCCGTGCTGGTGGATACGTATAAGACGGCCAGCAGCAGCTTCGACCTGAAGTCGATGCCGTTGCTGGTGTTGATAGATCGCGAAGGTCAAATTCGCTATCGCCATATCGGTTTCGAACGCGGCCACGAAATAAAAATTACCGAACATTTGCGTCAGCTATTGAATGAATGACCAGGCTGGGGCGTTGGCAACTACAGTGAACATTTATATGACACGCATGATCTCGTTTCTGGTGCTAATGATGAATATGTGCACCTCGCAGACCTGGGCGCAGGAAGTTGCACCGCCAGCTGCCGAGCCAATCGCTCAAGCAATCGTCCAGGCAACCGAGTTCAAGACCTTGGATCAGGACGTGCAAACCTTGAAAAAGGATGTGCTGGACCTGAATCGCGAACTGTTCGTTCTGGAAGAGGAATTGCTATATCCGGCCGACACACAGGTGGCCGTATTCGTTTCCATGGATGTCGGTACGTTTTTTGGCTTGGATACCGTCACCTTGAAAGTGGATAACAAGGATGTCGCAAACTATCTCTATACCACGCGCGAAACTCAGGCCTTGCTAAAAGGTGGCGTGCAGCGTGTATACGTCGGCAACTTAAAAGCCGGTGAACACGAACTGGTGGCCTTCTTTACCGGTAAAGGCCCCAACCAGCGTGACTACAAACGCGGCACCACACTCAAATTCACCAAGGGCATCGGCGCCAAGTACTTGGAGCTGAAAGTCAGCGACAAGCAAGTGAAGGAGCAGCCGGAGTTCCTTGTTAAGGAATGGGAATAAGCGCTGTTCAGTAACTGACCATGCGTCTTACCAACATGAACATTCGCAGTCACCTAGCGCTGTTGAGCGCGACACTGCTGGCGACAATGTTTCCGGCATTGGCCGCCAAGCCGGTAGCCGCGCCCTTGATGAGCGTGCCGCAGCCGGTGCGCGATCTCTACTATGGCGATGCCTTGTTCTATTTTTACCAGGACGACTACTTTCGATCGCTGGTGCATTTGGATGCCGCCATGTCTCTGGGGCGCGTACCCAATCATCAGACCGAAGCGGAGCTGATCAAGGGCGCTTTATATCTATCGCTGGGTCAGCATGCAGAAGCAGGACGAATTTTTCGGGCCTTGCTGAACGATAACGTGGCGCTGGATGTGCGCAATCGTGCTTGGTTTTACTTGGCCAAGCTCTGGTATCAGCGTGGTTATCTGAGCGAAGCTGAGCGCGCATTGCAGGCCATTCAAGGACAGTTGCCACGCGCCTTAGACGATGAGCGGCAGATGTTGTTTGCCAACGTGCTGATGAATCAAGGGCGCTTTGACGAAGCTATTTCCGCGTTACAGGCCTTGGACAACACCACCAATAAAGCACTTAGCGAGAGCTGGCTGGCTTACGCCCGATTCAATTTGGGCGTGGCGTTGGTGCGCCAACAACGCATGGACGAGGCAGTGGCCTTGTTGGATCGCGTCGGACAATTGCAGTCTGACTCCGAGGAACTGCGAGCCTTGCGTGACAAAGCCAATGTGGCGCTGGGCTTTACTTGGTTGAATGCCGGCAAGGCGACTGAGGCCGAACAAGTGTTACAACGAGTGCGTCTGAATGGACCGTTGTCGAACAAAGCCTTGCTGGGTCTAGGCTGGGCGCAATCCAACAATGGTCAGTACCAGGAAGCGCTGACGCCGTGGTTGGAGTTGAAGCAGCGCGATTTGTTGGACGCGGCCGTCCAAGAAGCCTACTTGGCTATTCCCTACGCCTACGCGCAGCTCAAT
Source organism: Pseudomonadota bacterium (assembly GCA_031388915.1). Classification (GTDB taxonomy): domain Bacteria; phylum Pseudomonadota; class Gammaproteobacteria; order Steroidobacterales; family Steroidobacteraceae; genus CAILZL01. Next base: position 2,712 of record JANMSB010000206.1, read on the forward strand.
GCGGATGCGCAAGCCGCCGAGTACTACAACTTCGCTATTGATTCGTTTCAGCGCGAAAGCACGCGCCTGGACGAATCCATTGCCGCGATTCGCAGCGGGTCGTTGCTGACCACCGTGTTGCAGAACGATAGCGCCGAGCAGTCCGGTTGGTATTGGCAGTTGCGCAATCTGCCGGACGCCCCTGAAACGCGCTATCTCTACGACCTGCTGGCTTCGAATGCGTTTCAGGAGGCGTTGAAGAACTATCGCGATCTCGCCGTCATGCAGCGCAACCTGGAGATGTGGACACTGAGCATGTCCGCGTTCCAGGACATTATCGATACGCGCCGATTAGCGTTCACTCAACGCACCCAGGCCATGCAGCAAGCGCTGGATGCAGTGGATATCGAAACGCTGGAGTCACAGGCGCTGGAATTGGAAACACGTCTGAACGCCGTTGAGCAAGACGAAGATGTTGTAGCGTTGGCCACCACTGCCGAGCAAGCCAATTGGCGCCGGGTGACGGTCGTGCAAGAGGTCTTGAGTAATGCGGATGCTAGTGATGCGTCCGTTGCCGAAATGCAAGACAAGACACGCCTGCTGCGCGGCGTGTTGTATTGGGACATGAGCGCCAACTACAAAGCGCGTCTGTGGCGCGAAAAGAAAGAAGTGCGCGAGCTGGCAGTTGCCACCAAGGAAGCGCGCCGCCGACACACGTTGGTCGACCGCGCGCGTGAGCAAGTGCCGCAACGCACTGACGCCTTTGCCGCGAGAGTGGAGGCTTTAACGCCACGGTTACAAGTCATGTTGGAACGTTGTCATACCACCGGCGCTGCACAGACGCAGTTCCTGGCGTCTTTGGCTATTCAACAACTTGAGCAGCAGAAGCAGCGTTTGGCGCAGTATTCCCTGCAAGCGCAGTTTGCGTTGGCATCCATTTATGACCGCGCCGCTGGCGCGCGTGGCGGTGAGATTACTGCCGCGGAATCGCCGGGCACCACCGGAGCGACGCCATGAAGCAGGGCTACGCTCGTTGGTTCGTGGTAGGCACCGGTATTGGCATGACTCTGTTGCTTGCACTGCCGATTCACGCTGCTGATAAAAACAAACCAACCGCCACGCTCAAGGATCTGGCAGGTCGTAAAGTGGCAGTGACGCCGCAACCGGCTAGCGGGGTTACGCCGGAGCAAGCCGCAGCGGCCTATCGACGTTTTCTCGAATTGCAGAACGCCGACCCAAAGCTGCGCGTAGAAGCCATGCGTCGTCTTGGCGATCTGAATATCGAAGCCAACGAAGGTTCGTTGGCGGAGGGCGCCACCGAGACACTCAATACCCAGCAGCTAACGGAATCGATTGAGTTGTATGAAGGTCTGCTCAAGGCCTACCCAAACTATCCGAGCAGCGATGCCGTGTTGTACCAGCTATCGCGCGCCTACGAAGCGGCCGGCAAGACGCCGAATGCGTTAGCGTCGCTGGATAAACTGGTCAGCCAATATCCGCAGTCGCGCTGGGTGGGCGAAGCGCAGTTTCGCCGTGGCGAAATTTTGTTTAGCGGCAAACGTTATGCCGATGCGAGCAAGGCCTACTCGGCGGTAGTCAGGCAGGGAGCAGCCACCGCGTTCTACGATCAAGGGTTGTACAAACTCGGTTGGTCGCTATTCAAACAAGGGCGCGCCGACGATAGCGCGGCGAGTTTCATGAAAGGGCTGGATCGGTTGTTGATCAAGCAAAACCAAGTGCGCGACGTTAGTGCGTTGTCGCGTGCCGAACGCGAGTTGGCAGGAGACACGTTGCGCGTATTGGCGGTGATGGCATCCGATGAAGACGGTCCGGATAGTTTAACTGCCATGATCAATCGGCACGGCGACCCAGCGTATGCCTACATGATGTACAGCAGCTTGGGCGACTTGTATCTGGAGAAGGAACGTTTTCAAGATGCCGCATTGGCTTTCACGGCATTCGCCAAGCGCAAGCCCGATGCGCGCCAGGCGCCAACTTTGGAAGCGCGCGCGATTGAGGCTTATCAGAAAGGCGGTTTCGCGGCACGAGTACTGGAAGCCAAGCAGCAGTTTGTGATGCGTTACGCCTTCAACATGCCGTTTTGGCAGAACCGCCAACGTACCGATGCACCGGAAGTTGCTGCGCAGCTAAAGAGCAATCTGCAAGACTTGGCGCAGTACTACCATGCACAGGCTAGCAAGAGCAAAACACCTGATGACTATAGTGCGGCGGCACGCTGGTACCGCAGCTTGTTGGAAGCATTTCCGGAGGATGTCGCAGCGGCGAACAATCGCTACTTGCTGGCGGAATTGCTGTTCGATGCCGGACGTTACGGTGAAGCAACACCCGAATACGAACGCACGGCTTATGACTATCCTGCCCATGCCAAGTCGGCGGCGGCGGGTTACGCCGCCTTGGTGGCCTACCAGAAACAAGAACCGCTGCTAAACGGCGCTGCCAAAGCGGCGTGGCATCGCAAGTTCATCGATAGCGCGGTGATGTTCTCGACCAGTTTTCCAACCGATCCACAAGCAGCGCCGGTATTGACTAAGGCTGCCGAGGATTTGTTTGCCTTGAATGAATTCGACCGCACCATTGAAGTCGCGAAACAGTTGTTGGATCGCAAGCCGCCCGCCGATCTCAAGCAACGCCGCACCGCGACGACGCTAATGGCGCACTCTTTGTTTGATCGAGCGCGTTATCCTGAGGCCGAGGCGGCGTATTTGAATGTGCGCCAATTACTACCCGCCACGGATCCCGATTTGAGTGCGATCAATGAGCGCATTGCGGCTTCCATTTATAAGCAGGCTGAAGCCAAACAGGGCGCCGGCAACATCACCGGCGCGGTAGATGACTTCCTGCGCGTCGTCGCGTTGGCGCCGAGTTCGAAGATTAGCGCCAATGCGGAGTTTGACGCTGCTACGGCGCTGATCACGCAGAACAACTGGCCACGGGCGATTGCAGTATTGGAACAATTCCGCCGTGCGCATCCAGGCCATGAATTGGATGCGGATGTTGGTAAGAAGCTTGCCATTGGTTACCAGGAAACCGGCCGCAACCTGGATGCCGCCGGCGAATATGAACGCATTGCGGCTCGTGCCAACGAAACCGTTGAAATTCGTCGCGCCGCGCTGGCGCAAGCGGCAGAACTTTATCTGCAAGCGGCTAACAAGGGCCAAGCAGGCGCGGCCACTAAAGCGTCGGCCGTATATGCCAGTTACGTGGCGCAATACCCGCAGCCATTCGATGCCGCGATTGAAGCGCGCCAGCATCTTGCGGAACTCGCTACAGCAAATCAGGACACGACGACGCGGCTACGTTGGCTGCGTGAACTTATCGCCGCAGATAAGAGCGCCGCTGCGGCACGCACCGCGCGTAGCAAGTATCTGGCGGCGCGCGCAACCTTGGTGACGGTGATGCCCAGTGTCGCCAACTTCAATGCTACTAAGCTCACTTCGCCCCTGGCCAAATCATTAAAACTAAAGCGCGCTGCGATGGAAGAGACGTTGGCAATCTACAGTCAGGCACTCGATTATCAAGTGGCGGAAGTCACCACCGAAGCGACCTTTGGCATTGCCGAGCTGTATCGTCAGATGGGTGCCGATATGTTGGCGTCGGAACGGCCGAAGGATCTCGATGCCGATGCGCTGGAACAATACAACGTGCTGCTTGAAGAGCAGGCATTTCCATTCGAAGAAAAGGCGATCAGCTTGCATCAAAGCAATGTGCAGCGAGCGGGTAGCGGCATTTACGACGAATGGGTGAAGCAGAGCTACGCGGTGTTGGCCAAGTTGATGCCGGCGCGTTACGCGAAGAATGAAGTCAGCGAAGACTATGTGGGTAGCCTGTAAATGCGCGTTGTTTTGCAACATGGCCGCAACCTGAAAACCTCAGTGCTCAGCGTGCTGCGGTTATTACTCTTGGCGAGTGTCCTGACGGCGTGTGCGGTATCGTCCAACCAGGAGCGTGCTGCGCCTACCGGTGAGATTGCCGCTCCCGCCGCAGCAACCGCCGTGGTGCCTGCGCCCATCGCCATTCCAGTCGAGGCGCAGCAACAGTTCGATAAAGCCCTGGCGGCACTGAAGGCCGGACAGACCGCTGCTGCAACTCAGCAGTTGCAACAGCTAGCCAGTCGCTATCCAGCCTTTGCCGGCCCATGGATCAATTTGGGATTGGTGGAGTTGAAGGCCGCGCGTTATGAACCTGCAGCAACTCTGTTCAAGCAAGCGCTGGACCGTGATGCCAAGTCAGCGCCGGCTCACCACTATCTCGGCGTTAGTTACCGCAACCTGGGGCGCTTTAAAGATGCCGAGGCGGCTTATAAAGACGCCATTGCCGCCGACGATAGCTATGCCGTGGCGCATTTGAATTTGGGCGTGCTGTACGACTTGTATTTGCAACGCCCCGAGCTAGCTTTGCCCGAGTACCAGCGCTATCAAGAGTTGAACGGCACTCCCGATGCCAAGGTGGCCGGCTGGGTTAAAGAACTGACCGCGCGATTGAATGCTGACAAGCGAACCAAGTCGGCTAGCGGAGTTGCACCATGAAGATTCACTCTGGATTGGCCGCAGTCTCGTTACTAGCTTTGATGCTCGGTCTGAACACTGCGGTGCAAGCCGCAGAACCACCGGCGGCCGCTACGACCACGCCGGAAAACAAAAATCAGTCGGCTAAACCCTCGCCTTCACCTGCGCCCGCCGCCGAACGCCGCAGTGACCAGTTGATTTTGGACTCGACGGTGGTGACCGGTAACCGCGAACTGCCCAAGGTCATGTACATCGTGCCCTGGAAAAAGGCTGAGTTGAGCAACTTACCGGGGCAGCCATTCAATACCTTGGTGGATGAAGCGCTGGCTCCGGTGGATCGCGACGTGTTTCGGCGTGAGGTGGACTATTACCAAGTGATTGCGGACAAGGATCGACCGTCGGTTGATCAAGCAGGCCGGCCAGCGACGCCGGCTGCCGACAGAAAATAAGCGATGTGTACCGAAAGGATGAGAACTTCGTCGCGGACACAGAATTGGATTTGTCAGAACGTGCGCAGGCGCGAACAGTTGGTGAGGTGAGTTGTGGAAGAAATTTATACATTTTTGCTGGGTATCAGGCACGGTGGATTTTTTATCTATCCGGTGATCCTGATTTTTGTCGTGGGTGTGGCCATTGCCATCGAGCGCTTTATTTTTCTGACGATTGAAACGCAGAAAAACCGCTCTCTCTGGGAAGACTTGGTGCCGCATCTGGGTGCCGGTAATTTCAAGAAGGTGCTCGAACTGACGCGCAACTCCAAGGCCAGCATTGCCACCATACTCAACTACGGCATTGCCCGTCTGGCGCACGCCCGCCGACGCGATGACGTCGAAAAAGCCATGGATGAAAGCATGCTGGAAATCATTCCGCGCATGGAAAAACGCACCCACTACTTGGGCGCGCTGGCCAACATTGGCATGTTGCTGGGGTTGCTGGGTACGGTGGTCGGATTGATCTCGGCGTTTGCCTCGATTGCCAGCGCCAACCCGGCCGAGAAGGCCACCTTGCTGGCCGCTAGTATTTCCGTGGCCATGAACTGCACGGCTTCGGGTTTGCTGTGCGCGATCACGCTGTTGCTCAGCCACATGTACCTGGACTCGAAAACCACCCGACTGATCGACAGCTTGGAAATTGCTTCGGTGAAGTTCCTGAACTCGGTAGTGGAGCGTCGCAGCGATGCTGATGTAGCAGACCCGGTCCCGCCCACACCGCGTCCGGCAACGCCTGCGCGTGGCATGGCCTGAGCCTAAGCGCGATGGCCAGCAAGGTTTCCAAACGGGTGATGCGCCGTCATCACCGGGGGCGTAACAGCTATGACCTGAATGTCGTGCCGATGATCGACATGATGGTGATGTTGGTGTGCTTTCTGGTGTTCTCTGCGGTGTTCACCCGCACCAACATCCTTGAGCTGAATTTTCCGAATGCTAATGCGGTCATTCCCGATTTACCGCAAGGGCTACAGTTGGAAGTAGTGGTGCGCCGCGACGGCATTGAAGTCAGCGATCGCAATACCGGTCTGCTGAAGAGCCTGCCGGTCACCCCGCAGGGCTATGACCTGGACGGGTTGGCCGAGTATCTACTGCTGGTCAAATCCAAATATCAAGACAAGCAAGACGCCAGTGTGCTGCTCGAGCCGCAGATTGCTTACGACACGCTGGTGCAGGTGATGGACGCCGTGCGCGTGTATACGCCCAAGGGCGGCATGGTGCAGACCGAGCTATTTCCAGCAATATCGGTTGGAGATGCGCCGTTATGATGCCGTATCGTTTGAAGAAGCATCGGCAACGCAAGCATCCGGGCGACAGTCATATGGCGTTGGTGCCGTTCATCGACATGATGATGATTCTGGTGGTGTTCCTGCTGATTCACACTTCCGACGCCGACTTGGTGCCCAACCCCAAGAGCATTTCGATTCCGCAGTCGGTCTCGCAAACCAGGCCGCGCGCCTCGGTGGTGGTAATGATTACCAAGAGCGAAGTGCTGGTGGATGGCCGTAGCGTGGTGAGTATCGACGCAGTGCGGGCGGAGCCCGGCGCGATCGTGGCATCGCTCAAACAGGTATTGAGCTCGCAGGCCGATCGCGTATTGGCGGAGGCGACGCAGGACAGTATTGCCGAGCGTGAAGTCACCATCATGGGGGATCGCGATCTCCCCTACGACATACTGAAAAAGATCATGGCCACTTGCACACAAGCCAATTACGGCAAGGTGTCGCTGGCCGTGCTGGAGCGCGAGGGCGGCGCATGAATACGCTGGCGCCTTACTATCGCCAATATGAACTGCCCTGGTCGCCGACGGCAGAAGTCGAGCAGCGCTTCCGTAAGGTGGTGCGCAACTGTTTGATCGCCTTTGTCATCCTGGTGGTGGTGATGGCGCTGTTGCCGTTGCCGAAGCCTTCGGAGCGATTGGCGCCGGCGCTGCCGGATCGTGTAGTGCAACTGGTGCTGGAGCAACGCAAGCCGCCACCGCCGCCACCGGTGGTTGAGCCCGACAAAAAGATCGAAGAGCCCAAGCCGGTCGAGAAGCCGGTAGTGAAGCCTGAACCCAAGCCAGAACCGGATCGCACTGAGCAGGCTCGCAAGCAGGCCGCCAAGGCCATGGCGCAGTTCGATGAATTGAATGCGTTGCGGGATAGCGCCGTTGTCGACAAGGCTCAGCAAACGCAAACGTTAACCAATGCGGTAGCGGCGACGCGTTCGGAACGCAACATGATTACCTCGGCGGCGGGCAAGAGTAGCGGCGGCATCAACAACGCCGCGCTGAGCCGTGGCTACGGCGGCAGCACCGGTGAGTTGGCCGGTCATAGCACGACTAAAGTTACCAGCGCTATCGGCACCGGCGATCCGCGTGCCGATGTCACGCGGACTTCCGGCAGCAACAAAGCCAAGCGCGATGGCAGCGATGTGGCTCAGGTATTGGACAGCAATAAGAGCGCCATTTTCGCGCTGTATACCCGCGCCTTGCGCGACAACCCGGATCTACAAGGTAAAGTCGTCTTGAAACTGGTGATTGCACCCAGCGGCGATGTGACCAGTTGCGAGCTGGTGTCCAGCGAACTCAACAATCCCGAACTGGAGCGCAAGCTGCTGGCGCGCATCAAAATGATTCGGTTCCCCGCCATGGATGTGGAGTCGTTGACCGTGACGCATCCGATTGAGTTCTTCCCGGCGGGGTAGCGAATCTCCGCTTGCCCTGCTGCTTATCGCGGCCGTTTCGCAGTATTAAACTGGCGCTATCGCTGCCGGCGGCGGCGCCGCGCACTGAGCTGCCATCCGCTTCTGCTAGACTGCCCGCCCTTGCGAGAGCACTCGCTGCCCTCGCTGACGAGTCGTCAATCAGCTTCACAGCGAATCATTCCAAAGCGAATCATCATGGGTCGACAAGATATTCACTTTCCCCTAAAAGACGCAGCGCTACGCGATGACGTCCACATGCTCGGTGGTCTGGTCGGCGAAGTGTTGCGCGAGCAGGGCGGCGATGCCTTGTTCAATACCGTTGAGGGCGATCGCCAAGCCGCACTGGGGCGTCGTGGTGGTGACCGCGATGCCGGAGTTGAACTGGCAGTGCGCGCCCGTGGTCGCGAGGCCACCGAAGCGCGCGATCTGGTGCGCGCTTTCTCTACCTGGTTCCAGATGGTCAATATGGCGGAAAAGGTGCACCGCATCCGCCGACGCTATCAATACTTGAATGACACCAGTACTCCGCAGCCCGGCGGCATCGATGACGCCTTGCAGCGGTTGAAAGCCAAAGGTTTGCAACTCGAAGACATACGCAAGCTGCTGCATTGCATTTGGATCGAGCCGGTGATGACGGCGCATCCCACCGAGTCCAAGCGTCGTACCATTCTGCGCAAGCAACAACTCATTGCGGAACTGTTGTTGAGTCGTTTAGGCATGCCGGCCGTTTCCAACGAAGCGCGCGTCAACTGGCAGCGGGTGCGCGCCGAAGTGACCACCGGTTGGCAAACGGCTGATAATTCGCGTGAACGTCTTACCGTCGCCGACGAGCGCGAACACGTGTTGTTCTTCGTGGTGGAGGTGATCTACAAGATCATTCCGGTGTTCTACGAGGAGATCGAAGCCGCCTTGGAGCGGGCGTATGGCGCGGCGGCGCGCGACATCGAGGTTCCCGAGATCATTCGCTTCGGCTCCTGGGTGGGCGGCGATATGGACAACAATCCCGAGGTGAATGCCAAGAGCATTCGCGAGACCATCACGCGCCATCACCGGTTGATCATCAATAGTTATTTCCTGGAATGTCAGCAGTTGTCCGAACTGCTGTCGCAAAGCGCCAGCCGTATCGGTATTTCCGACGAACTACACGCGCGTATCGAAGCCTATTCGGTGATGTTGGCATCGACGCTCACGGTAAATTCGGTGCGTCAGGACTTCATGCCATACCGCATATTTCTTGGCCAAGTGGCTGAACGTCTGCGCGCCAGCTATGAAGCGCGTCAGCATCACTACGAAACCGCTGCTGAACTCTTGCACGACATTCAGTTGATCGCCAATAGTCTCAAGCAGAACCAAGGCCAACACGCCGGCTTATTTCAAGTACGCCGTTTCATTCGTCGCATCCGTACGTTTGGTTTTCACCTTGCGACGCTGGATTTGCGCCAGCACGCCGATGTGCATCGCTCGGTCATCGCTAACGGTTTCAGCGATCTTACCTGGCATGATCGTTCGTCCGCAGAACGCGCGCAGCGCCTATGCGAAGCGATTGCCAAGGATGAGGGGCCGGTGAATACCCTCGATCCCACCGGCAAGCGCAGTATTTGGGTGTTCGAAACCATTGCGCACTGCCGTCATCGGCAAGGGCCGGATGCCATCGGTCCGTTCGTGATCAGTGGTCCCAAAGGCGTAGACGATTTATTGTCGGTATTGTTGTTGGCGCGCTGGGCCGATACCGCCGACCGGCGCACTGGCGATATTGCCGTGGATGTCGCACCCTTGTTTGAGACCGAAGCCGAGTTGGATAGCTGTGGTGAGGTGATGGCGGACTTGTTGAAAACTCAAGTCTATCAACGCCACTTGATCGGCCGCCGCAATCATCAGTTCGTGATGCTGGGTTATTCGGCCAGCAACAAAGAGATGGGTCCCGTCAGTTCGCATTGGCTGCTGCGCCGTGCGCAGGAAGCGCTGGTGCGCGCCGCCGAAGAAACCAAGGTTGATCTGACGATCTTTCATGGCCGCGGCAACACTTCCAGCCGCAATGCCGGCATGGTCGAAACCCTGACTCGCACCATGCCCGATGCGGCGGTGCGTGGCCGTGTGCGCATGACCGAGCAGGGCGAGTTGATTCACGATAAATATAGTTTGCGACCCATCGCGTTGCGCGTCTTCGAACAAGCCTTCAATGCCCTGGCGTTGTCGCAGGCCGGCGTACGACCGCCAGAGAAAGTGTCACCACAGTGGCGACAGGTCATGGATGTGATGTCCCGCGAAGGTGGGCGCAGCTACCGCTCGCTGGTGTACGACGATCCGCAGTTCTTCGAGTTCTTTCGCCTGGCCACGCCGGTGGATGTGATTGAACGTATGCAAATCGGTTCCCATGGCGTATGGCGCGACTCACCTACGAGTGTGACCACGACTCGCGCCATTCCCTGGAGTTATGCCTGGGCGCAGAGCCGGTATATGTTGCCGAGCTGGTTTGGCGCAGGCACCGCGCTGGAGGCTGTGCGCAAGGAGTTCGGCGACCCGGTGTTATCCGACATGTTCGGCAACTGGTACCTCTTTGAACAACTGATCAACCAAGTGGAGATGGGTTTGGCGCGCGCCGATCTGGAGATTGCCGGCTACTACGACGAACTGGCTGGCGCCAATTACGCACCCATCGCGCAACTGATACGACAGGAATATGAGCTCACCAAGGAGCATGTGTTGCGCTTAAAAGGCTGCGCATTCTTGTTGGATTCGGAACCCATCATGCAGCGTTCGGTGCGACTGCGTAATCCGTACCTTGACCCAATCCACTTGATGCAAGTGGATTTGCTGGCGCGCTGGCGCGCCAGCGGCAGCCACGATCGTCAACTGTTGCAAGCCTTGCTGGCTTCCGTCAACGGCATCGGGCAGGGCTTGCAGGGATCGACGTGATAGATAGATGGAAGGCTGCGGCAGGCCCACTAACGTAGGGGTGGGGCTTTGACCCACCCTGTCTGGTGCAGTTGAGTGGCGGTTTGTGGGTGGCGGGTTTGAAACCCGCCACTACGGGGCGATTCTTCAAAAGCGAATGGCAATGCCCAGGGCTACTACTGGATACCACTCGTAGTCTTTTGCTTCTTCTTCGAGCTCTGCTTTTTCGGCGTTCACATCGTTGCGAATCTGATTGCAAGTCACCGTGGGTACGGTGGCGCCGCAAGTAACATTCAATTCAGCCGTGGGCGAACCGGTATTAATGGCGCCGATGTCGAATAAGAATGTCACACGATCTTCCTTATCCACGGTGTTGCCCCAGCCAAACCCCACATAAGGTGCGACAGAGTCGCCGATTTTTACCGTGCCCGTCAGCGAGCCGATTTGCGCGGCTGTGTAGACGCGATCATTGATTTCGTAGGTCGCACTGGTGCTGGGCACGGCCTTAACATCAATCTTCGGTCCCTTCTGCACCGCGCCCAACGACAAGCGGAAACCACCATTGAACACATGCCAGTCAAGAATTGCCGAAGCTGCGCCGATCTTCAGGGTGCCATCGTAGACTACATCGGTGTCTTCCATCGTGTAGTCGTAGCTAAAGGTGTTGTAACCCAAGCGTACGTTTAGCGTCTCGGTGAGTCCGACGTCGAACTCGGCGCCGAAGCCGAAGGTGCCGGCTCGTAAGCCCACGCCGACATCGGCCATGGCGGAGTTCGATAGCAATGCGCCCAAAACAGTGGCGCTGAGAATGGCGATGCGTTTGTTCTTCATAGAGCGACTCCCTAGTGTTTTTGGATGGATCAAGACTGGACGAGTATTCCGCCGTATCGGCAAATGTCAGTAAGTATTAAACGTTTCACCTCCGGTAGGCGGGGTACCGTTCACGAATCGCTCAGCCACAATGACTAAAATGGCTATGATTGCCTGCCAAGCAGCAATCGGGCCACACTTGCGTCTGGCCCTTGCCTATCCCACCTTTGCACTCAGTAGATGTCAATGAAGTCGCACCCCGGATTCGCCAGAAAACAGCCTATTTTCCGCCTGCTGTCGATTGCGCTGCTGGCGTTAAGCTGCGCCGCCTGTGGCATGAACTTACGCTCCGAACCCGAAGGCCGTGGGTCCGGCTTGGCTGGCCAATGGCAGTTGCTGACGCAGCGTGACGCGCTGGCCGTGCCAGTGCGCACAGCGATGGAGCAGGCACAAGCCAAGCAAGAAAAACGTTATCGGCGGCATCTGCCACCGGTCGCGTCTGCGGGCGAGCCGGTTTCGACCGACGAGATACCGCCACCGGATGGGTATGGTGTTCCCGTTACCAGCCCGGGCGCTCCTGCTAGCCGCAATGCTTGGTGGGTTCGCGAGTTGCGTGAGCACCAGGAGGCGCTGCTCAATGCGGTACTGCCAAGCAACGGCTTACGTATTGGTCAATCGGCGCGGCGTATTGAATTGATTCCCGATGTCGGCGCTGCGCGTCGTTTCGATATGGGGGTGAGCAGCACCTTGGTGCGCAGCTTTGCGACGTTGCGGATCGAATCGGGATGGCAGGGCGAGGTATTTGTTGTCCATTCCCGCGATGCCGAACAGGGTATCGACATCGTTGAACGTTATCGACGGCAGGGCACGCACTTGCACATGCAGGTGCAATTGAAGATGCCCGATGCCCAGGAGCAATTGTTCGTTGCTGATTACGCCCTGGCCAAGCCTTAGCAGGTTGTTGAAAAAGGGCTGTCCTGCCCTTTTCAACGTCGCTTCGAAAAAGGCGTGACTTTTTCTCGCTCCCGAAATCAAGCGCTTAGCAGCGCATGATTTCGCCGGGCCATCCATGGCCCGGAAAACAGGCTGTCGAAAATGAGATTTTCAACAGCCTGTTAGGGAACCTCTGATTAATTGGGAACTTGTCATTTCGACCAACGGGAGAAATCTTGCATGTATTTGATACTCAAAACATTCAAGCGAAGAAAGATTTCTCCCTGCGGTCGAAATGACAGAGGGGAGTAAATCAGGCCTTCTTTAGCGGATTTCTATCAGGGTTGTTACATGACCGTCGCCGTGACTCATGCCATCGTTAGTGGTTTGTTTGTTTACCCGGTTAAATCATGCCGGGGCATTGCGCTAAATCATGCGCAGGTAGTGGCCACTGGTTTGCAGCAGGATCGCCGCTGGATGGTGGTCGATGTGCAAGGACAGTTTGTAACGCAACGGGAGCGGCCGCGCATGGTGTTGATTGCGCCGGAGCTGCATGGCGTTGGTCTGCGCATAACTGCACCGGGGATGACGTCGTTGATGATCGATGGACTATCGATTGAACAACGCACCTCGGTGAGGGTATGGCGCGATCACTGTGCCGCCTTTGACGAAGG